>JBCCUP010000004.1 GCA_039196715.1 Pseudomonadota bacterium | reverse complement strand
CGCCCGGTGCCTCGGGGCTGAGCGGCGAATACGACAACGGCCTCTCGTTCCGCATCGAGGCGCGCGTGCCGCAACGCCACCCTCACACGCTCGATCTGGTGCGCTCTGATCAAATCGACGCGTTGATACGCGGCTTGCAAAACCGACACGCGCTGGCGCTCACCGACCCCAACGGCAAGGTCTACGCGTTCGACCTCAGCGGCTTTGCGGCGGTGTGGCGCTCGGCCTGCGGGGGCGTGGGATAGGCCTCAGCCTTTGAGCGGGATGTAGAGCGCAGTTTTGAGTTGGTCCCGTGGCGTGCTGGCCGGGTCATCGAGGTAGACCTCGATGCCAACGGAGGCCGCGTGTGCCTTGCGCTTGGTGTGTTTCAACCAGCCCATCGCGGTGGCCCACGCATTGCCGAGGTGCTCGTAGGCGCCGGTGTGGTCGAAACGCGCGCAGCGGTAGCCCGGGCGCACACCGGTCGCGTAGGCACCGACTGACCGGGGCGCGTGTGATTCGATCGGAATGCCGATGACCATGCGGTGCCTGTCGGCTTTCATGTCCACTTCGAGGTTGTTGCAGAAGGGCGCCCCCGCCACACCGAGCTTCTCGGCGTCGATCAGCGCCGCGATTGCCGGGTAGTGTTTCGCCATCGCCTCGGGGATGGCCTTGAGGGGCAACTCGACCTCGGTGCCGAGGTAGGCGACGCTCTCGAGCGCGTGTTCCCCCTGAAAACCGACTGCGCTCGCGACCTGGCCGGTTTCGGCCAGCTCCTTGAGCATCTTCAAGCCGCGCTCGTAGTCCATGCCGATGTAGAGGCGGATGTTCGGGATCAGGAAGAACAGAAAGAAGGGCATCTGCGAGTGCATGTCCCAACTCACCTTGCACTGCGTGTCGCCGAGGGGCTCGATGTGGAACTGCACGTCGGCCTGGCTCTTGAACGGGCGCGTGAAGTTCAAGTCGCATTGGAGTGCTGTGTCGGTGGCGGAAACCAGTGCAATCGAGCCGGCGCCGATGCGCTCGCCGTCCCACTCGAAGCGGCTGCCCACGGCATGGGCCTCGCCGTGGTAGCGGAGCGCGCAATCGGGTTCCTGGATGGTCCAGGGGCTCCAGTCAGGCCACCGGCGGAAATCGCTGATCAGCGCGCGCACGGCGTCAGCGGTGGCGTTGATCTGGATTGAGCGTCGAACCTCGTAGCGGGGCACGGTCGGTCTCCTGCATTCGATGCACCGCCAAGGACAGCACGAAAACCGCGTCGGATTCAAGCGTGCACGATCGACCGGTTCGCGATCGGGCGCGGCGGGGCCGGGCTCAGCGGCCCCGTTGACGGGGGTCGAGTGCGTCGCGCAGGCCATCACCGAGGTAGTTCACAGACAACACGGTGAGCGAGATTGCAAGCCCCGGCCAGATCACACGCTCGGGTGCCAGGGTGATGAAGGCCGTTGCGTCGTTCAGCAGCCGTCCCCAGGTCGGGAAATCCGAGGGAAAGCCAAGGCCGAGGAAACTCAGCGCCGATTCGGTGATGATCGCGTTGGCAATGCCAAGTGTGGCCGACACCATGATGGGGCTCAACACGTTGGGCAGCACGTGCCGAGTGATGATGCGCGAGGAATTGGTGCCGACGCTCTTGGCGGCCTGCACGAACTCGCGCTCCTTGATCGCGAGCACGTCGCCGCGCACGATGCGGGCGGTCTGCATCCAGCTCGTGATGCCGATGACGAAGACGATGAGCATGAAGATGCCCGTCTCCGGCCCGAACGCCGCGCGCAGGCTGTCGCGGAACAGCATGATGATGACCAGCAACAAGGGCAGCAACGGCAACGCCAGAAACAGATCGGTCGTGCGCATCAGGAATCCGTCGAGCCGTTTGAAGTAGCCCGCCAGGACGCCCACCAGCGAACCGATGATCAACGACAGCAACATCGCCGTGAAACCGACCGCGAGCGACACCTGTCCCCCGGCCAGCACCTGAGCGAAGGTGTCACGGCCGAGCTGATCCGTGCCCATCGGGTGTGCGAGCGACGGCCCCTGGTTCTTGTCGCGGATGTTGAGGCGTTGCGGGTCGACGTCCCAAAGCAGGGGGCCGATCGAGACGAGCAGGATGATCGCGACGAAAATGGCGCCGCCGATCAGCGCGCCCTTGTGCGACTTGAACTTGACCCAGACCTCGCCCCACGGCGATTCGGGGTTCATGAGGCCGCGCTCACTCATAGCGAATCCTCGGGTCGAGGATGCCGTAGAGGATGTCGGCGATCAGGTTGAAGAGCACGATCAGGATCGCAAAAATGAAGGTCAGTGTCTGCACCAGCGGGATGTCAGCGCCCTGGATGCCGATGATCAACAGCTGGCCAAGGCCGTTCACGCGGAAGATCTGCTCGGTGATGATGGCGCCGCCGAACACGGTCGGGATACCCAGTGCCAGCACCGTCACCACCGGCGACAACGAATTGCGCAACACGTGCTTGAGCACGACGACTTTCTCGCGAATGCCCTTGGCCCGTGCGGTGCGGACGTAGTCCTGGTTCAGGTTGTCGAGCATCGACGCGCGCATGAAACGGCTGAGCTGAGCTGCGTTGAACAGGCCCAGCACCATGACCGGCATGATCATCTGCTTGACCTGCATCCAGAAGGTCTCGAGGTCGACGACCTCGAGCGTGGTGTCGTAGATCGACGGCAACCACTCGAGCTTCACCGAGAAGATCACGATCATCAACACGCCGGTGAAAAAGGTCGGCACGGAAAAGCCGACCATGGAAACGAAGGAACCGACCTGGTCGAACCACGAGTACTGTCGGTAGGCCGAAATGATGCCGATCGGCAGCGCGATCAGGATGCCGACAACGTAGGACATACCGACCACCCAGAGGGTCTGCGGCAGGCGTTCGGCGATCAGGTCCATCGCCGGGCTGCGCGTCGCCCAGGACTGCACGCGCATGCGGTTCTCGCTGTCGCCGATCGTGATGTTGAACCACTGCTCGATCGCGTACAGCGGTTCGCTGATGAAAAACTGCTCCAGCCACTTGATGTAGCGGATGTAGATCGGTTGATCCAGCCCCAGGCTGATGCGGATTTTCTCTCTGACCTCTGGCGGAATCGTCATCGGCAGGTTGCCGGTCGGGTCGTTCGGTGCGAGGTCGAGGAGCAGAAAGATGATGAAGCTGATGACCAGCAACGTGGGCACCGCGAACAACAGTCGTCGCAGGGTGTAGTTCAGCATGGGGTCAGCGCGATGGTGAAGGGAAGGGAACCGGGCCGCCCGGAGGCGGCCCGGCTGGCGGTGGGCGTTACTTCACCCGGTGCCAGTCAGCCACGTTCCAGAGTTCGCTGTCCCAGGTGTTGAGCTTCACACCACCGAGTGAGTTGCCGTGTGCAGAGACGCGACCGCGGTGCACCAGCGGGATCATCGCGCCTTCCTGCATCAGCATGTCGTTCATCTGCTTGGCGATCGTGGCGCGGTCCTCGATCGCCGCGGTCTTCGCCAGCTGTGCCGCCAGGTCGTCGTAGGCGGGGTTGCAGTAGCGCGGCATGTTGCCACCGAGCCAGTTGTTCTCGGGCGACGGGATCTCACCGCACGTCCAGTTGTTCATGTAGGCCTCGGGGTCGGTGCCGTTGAACAGGTTGGTGTACATCTCGATGTCGGCGTAGAACTTCTGGAAGGTGTCCGGGCTCGACTGATCGCCGCCGAAGAAGACCGCGGCGTCGATGTTGCGCAGCTCGGTTTCAACACCGATGTCGCCCCACCACTGCTTCACCAGCGCCTGCGTGTCCTGACGGACAGCGTTGGTGGACGTCTGGTAGAGGATCGACAGTCGCACGCCGTCCTTCTCGCGAACGCCGTCGGAACCGGGCATCCAACCCGCTTCGTCGAGCAGTTGGTTGGCCAGATCGATGTTCTGCACCAGGCACTCGTCGTTGGCGGTTGAGGCGTAGATCGCCGGAGCCGGCAACACGTTGCAGGTCGGCTTGCCTGCGTCGCCGTAGCCGACCGCAGCCAGTGTCTCGCGGTCGATCGCGAGGCTCAGTGCGCGCCGCACGGTGGCGTCGGTGAGGAAGGGGTGCGGGCCGCCGTCGACCGTGGAACGCTTGTCGCCCAGCTCCGAGGACGGGTTGGTCAGGTTGACCATCATGCGCTCGACGCCGGTGCCGAAAGCGGAAACCACGTTGCCTTTGCCGGCCGAGGCCATCTCGGACAGGATCGACGGGTCGATCTGCAGGTTCCAGGCGTAGTCGAACTCGCCGGTCTCCAGCACGGCCCGCGCAGCGGAGGCTGCATCACCACCGCCTTTGAAGGTCAACGTTGCGAAGGCCGGCTTGTCCGGGTCGCGGTAGTGCGGGTTGGCTTCCATCGAGATCACGTCGTTCGCGCGGAACTCGGTCACGCGGAAGGGGCCGGTGCCGTGCGGTCCGAAGTTCTGCTCGGTGCAGGTCGGCGCTTTGGGGCCCATGCAGTCCATGAACTGCGCTTTCTGGATGATCGGGCTTTCACCGCCGGTGAACGGGCCGTAGGGAAACGGCTTGGCGACCGAGAAGGTGATCTTGACGGTGTGCGAGTCGAGGGCTTCAACCTTGTCGACGTCAGCAAATTTGGTTTCCTGCTGGCAGCCGCCGTTCGGGTCCATGCAGTACTCGGCGGTGAACACCACGTCGTCGGCGGTGAAGTCGCTGCCGTCGGACCACTTGATGCCCTTCTTCAGGTTCCAGGTGATGCTGGTCAGGTCTTCAGCGACGCCGCCGTTGGCCACGGTCGGAATCTCTTCGGCCAACCAGGCAACGAGGTTGCCGTTTTCGTCATAGCGACCGAGCGGTTCGATGATCATCGAGGAGCTCTCGACGTCTTTGGTGCCACCGGACAGGTACGGGTTCAGGATCGAGGCCGCCTGCCAGTAAATGATGTTGACGTGGCCGTCGTCGCCGCGCCCGGCCCAGGCGCTGTTCGCCAGCAGGGCTGCCGCTGCGGCGGTCAGTACAAAGTGTTTCCGCATGAGATTCTCCGTGTTGAACCTTTGGTGATGTCCGGCTGTCCATCCCCGGTGGGGCAGGGTTTGCCGGCACGCGCGTTGTGGTTGGTTACCTCTGGGCCGGCAGAGTGTGTCCGGTGGGGCACGCACGCCGGTCGGCAAGGGTCATCGCGCACTACACACCAATTCCCCGGCAGCTGCAAGATTGTGTGTGTGCGCCCGTCGTTGTCTAATTGAGGCGATAGCTGTGGTTAGCCCGCGGCGCGCACCGGGGGAGCCCATGCCCATCATCAACCGCCTTGCCGACCGCCATGACGCCATCACCGCGTGGCGCCGCGAGTACCACCAACACCCCGAGCTGCTGTTCGAGGTGCACAAGACTGCGGCCTCTGTTGCAGAGAAGTTACGCGAATTCGGCTGCGACGAGGTGGTCGAGGGCCTCGGTCGTACTGGCGTGGTCGGCGTGATCAAGGGCGGCGAGCCCGGCGACCGCGTCATCGGGCTGCGCGCGGACCTGGACGCCTTGCCGCTGCCGGAGATCACCGGACTGCCCCACGCCTCCACGGTGCCGGGCGTCATGCACGCCTGTGGCCACGACGGCCACACCGCGATGCTGCTCGGTGCCGCGGAGCACCTCTGCGAGACGCGCAACTTCGCCGGCACGGCAGTGGTCATTTTCCAGCCGGCCGAGGAGGGCGGTGGCGGTGGCAAGGAGATGTGCGACGACGGCCTGATGAGCCGTTTCGGGATTCAGCAGGTCTACGGTCTGCACAACATGCCGGGTCTGCCGGTTGGCGATTTCTCGACCCGGCCCGGGCCGATCATGGCGGCGACCGACACCTTTGAGATCGAGATCACCGGCAAGGGTGGCCACGCCGCCATGCCGCACAACGCGGTCGATACCCTGGTGGTGGTCGCGCAGCTGATCACAGCCATGCAAACGGTGGTGTCGCGGTCGGTCGATCCCGTCCAGGGGGCCGTGGTCTCGGTAACCAAGGTCGATACCGACGGCGACGCGTTCAATGTGCTGCCCGAGTCGGCACGGCTGAAGGGCACCGTGCGGACCTTGGTGCCCGAGATGCGCGAGACCTGTGAGGCGCGCATCACCGAACTCGTGGCAACCCTGCCGACGGCCTTCGGTGCGCGCGGCCAACTCACCTACACCCGTGGCTATCCCATGACGGTCAACTCGGCGTCGGAAACCGCGTTCGCGGTCTCGATTGCCGAACAGGTGTCGGGCGTCGGCCGTGTCGACAGCGCCCAGGCGCCCGTGATGGGCGGCGAGGACTTCGCCTACATGCTGCAGGAGCGGCCGGGGGCGTTCATGTTCATCGGCAACGGCGACACCGCGGCACTCCACAACCCGGCGTACGATTTCAACGACGAGGTGATCCCCGTCGGGTGTTCCTACTGGGTGACACTGGTCGAGACCGCACTGCCGAAAGCAGCGTAGCGACGCCCGACGTAGCGACGGCCGCCGCCAGGCGCGTGGTGCCCGACGTGCCGGGCGCTACGTCCGGTGCCGCAAAACCCGCCCCAAGTTGACCGTATACCTCTGAATTCAGGCCCCTTGGGTCGCCTTCCTTGCCTGACCGTAAAGCCCGGAGCGGGCCGCACGCGCGCTGTCGCCGCGGGTTGGCGCGGTTGCTGATGCCCTCCGCCCCAGAACGGTGCGCGAGCCGGAGTAAAGAATGCGCTCCTGCGGCCGTTCTCTGTCTTGAGCAACAGCCTGTGTGTCTGTTGGTTTCCGGTTCGACGGCCTTGGGCCTGTCGAGCCGTGGTGACATCACAATGATTGTTGGACTGGGTACCCTATGCGCAGAGAGCGTATTGCAAACACATCGCGACTCCGGTGTCCGGGCTGATGCGCAGCTACGCTGACGCGTCCGTGCTGCTCGATGCCTTGGACCGCCCCGGGTGGCTGGCCGATCGCAGCGGTGTCGTTGCGACCAACGCCGCCCTGCGCCATGTGTTGTACCCCGCTGTCGCCGCCACCGCGTGTCAGGCGCTGTTCGAACAGATTTTCCCCGACGCATCCGATGCGCCTGAAGACGTGTTCGAGCATGCACTGGGCCTCGAGCAGAAAACCTTGTCCCTGGCGCGTCCGAACGGCGGCCCGGCCGACCTGGTGATGAAGAAACTGCCGGTGTCCGAAGACACGGTCCTGTTCGTGTTGCGGGATGACGACACAGCGCGTCAGGTGGCGGACGCCACCGCCCAACTCGACGTTCTCCGGCGCAGCCTTGCGGCGATGTCGCTCGATCTCACGATCAAGTCGGCCGCGGGGCGCGAGTACCTGTTCATCAACCGGAATTCGCTGCACGACGTGGCCGTGGACTCCAACAGCGCCATCGGCAAAACGGTCCACCAGCTCGTGCCGCCCGACATCGCGCACCAGCTGTCTGCCGAGGATGACCGGGTGCTGGCGTCGGCCAGTGGCCGGATGACGCGCGTGTACGCGTCGACACGGGGTCACTACCGTGGCCACAAGCAAGTGGTGTTTGACGCCAACGGCGTGCCGGAGCTGATCCTGAGCACGGTTGAGAACGTGTCCTCGTCCGAACGATCCCGCCTCGAGCGGGAGCGCAACACCGCCGATCTGGCGCGCGCGGAGAACATCGCCCGCGTGGGCAGCTACCGCTGTCACCCTGCGGGGTCGCGGCTGTTCATGTCGGCATTTCTGCGGCAGATGTTCGAGTTCGACGACAAGAGCATTGCAGTCAACCTCAAGGAGTTTCTCTCGCGACTCGAGCCGCGCTACCGCGAACGGGTCATGATTGCGCACGAGCGCCTGCGCCAAGGCAAGTCGGTCGAAAAACAGAACATGCGCTACACCAACAGCGCGGGCGACACGCTGCACCTCGAGTTGCGGTGCGAAATGGCGCGCGAGTCCGAGAACGCGCCGTTCTCCATCCACGGCACGGTGCACGACGTTACCGACCGCGTGAAGACCGAGGAGAAGGTGCGCTTCATGGCGTACCACGACGGGTTGACGAAACTGCCTAACCGCTCCTTCTTTTTGCGGCGGGCGACCCAGGCCATGGGTCTGGCCACGGCCGGTGGTCGCCCCTTTGCCCTTCACCTGATCGACCTTGACGGCTTCAAGGCGATCAACGACTCCCGTGGCCATCAGGCGGGTGATCAGGTATTGCAAGTCGTGGCCAAGCGGATCCAGACGACCATCAAGAACAGCGATCTCGGTGCGCGCTTCGGCGGCGACGAGTTTGCTGTGCTGCAGCTTGACGTCAGTTGCGATGCCGATGCGACGGCGCTGAGTCAGCGTCTGATCGAGCGCATCAGCGCCGAGATGATGATCGACGGGCAGTCCACACTCGTTGGAGCGAGTGTCGGTGTTGCGATATTCAACCCGGAAGAAGTCGACCTGCAGGTGATGATGCAACGCGCTGACGAGGTGCTGTACGTCGCCAAGCGGGCCGGGCGAGGTACCTACCGTCTCGCGAGCTGAGTGCCGCTGAACCCCGAGCGACCGAGGCGCGTTGACATCCCCCCTTGACAGCGGCGTGCTCCCGCCAACGCCCCTCTGCACAGCGGCTGTGGCGTGGGGGATTCGGGCATAATGTGGCACGAGTCCACCTGAGCGCACGGCATGCGTTTCCTCCACACGGCCGACTGGCACCTCGGTCGTCAGCTTCACAGCCATCCACTGCTGGCGGACCAGGCCGAGGCGTTGGAGCAGTTGCTCGGTTGGGTGGAGGCGCACCGCGTTGACGCCGTTCTGATGGCGGGCGATGTCTACGACCGCTCGGTGCCGCCCGCTGATGCGGTCACCCTGTTGAGCGACACCCTCGACCGACTCTGCGGCACGCTGAACGTGCCGGTTGTCCTGATCCCTGGCAACCACGACAGTGCGGAGCGCATCGGCTTTGCCTCCCAGCAACTCGCCGCTGCCGGAGTGCACGTGCGCGCCACGCTTGAGCGAGCGCTCGATCCGGTGGTCTTGCGGGATGCGCACGGGGACATCGCCGTGTACGCCTTTCCCTACACGGACCCGCCCGCTGCGCGGGCCGCTTTCGAGGTGCCCTTCGCCAGTCACGATGCCGTGCTCGCGTACGTGTGTGAGCGGGCGCTCGCCGACAACCCGCCCGGGCGCCGCGTGGTTGCGATGGCACACGCCTTTGTCGACGGCGGCGACGCCTCGGACTCCGAGCGACCGCTCAGTATCGGCGGCAGCGACCGCGTGGAAGCGCAGTGCTTTACCGGCTTCGACTACGCCGCACTCGGGCATTTGCACCGACCACAGGCTGTGGGCAGCAACACCGTGCGCTACAGTGGCTCGCTCGGCAAGTTCTCCTTTTCGGAAGTCGGCCACACCAAGGGCGCAGCGCTGGTTGACATGGATGCCACTGGCGAGGTGAGTGTGACGCACTTGGCATTCACGCCGACCCGCGATCTCATGCGCATCGAGGGGTATTTTGATGAGTTGATTGCCTCGCCGTGTGCTGCAGCGCGCGAACACTACCTCACGGTGCGCCTGCTCGACCGCGGTGCCATTCTCGATGCGATGCCACGGCTGCGGGCTGTGTACCCCCATGTGTTGCACCTCGAGCGCCCGAGTTTCGCGCCCGAGCGGAATCCCACAGCGCCGGCTGTGCATCGCGATCACGGCGTCGTCCCGCTGTTTGACAGTTTCATGCAGGCGGTCACCGGTGAGGCGCTGAGCGCGACGGAGACCGCGGCACTGGCCGAGGTGCTCGACGGCATGGCACGCGAGGACCGCTGAGGTGCGGCCGCTGCAACTGCGGATGACCGCGTTCGGGCCGTTTGCCGAGCCGCAGCTGATCGATTTCGAGCGCCTGGGGTCGGCTGCGCTGTTTCTGATCGAGGGGACCACCGGGGCGGGCAAGACCACCATCCTCGATGCCATCTGCTACGCGCTCTACGACCGCTCGACCGGAGGGGAACGCGACGCGCGGCGGATGCGCTCCGACTTCGCTCAGGCTGATGTGCTGACCGAGGTGGAACTGGTCTTCGCGTTGGGCGACGCACGCTACCGCATTCGCCGAGTGCCGGAGCAGGAGCGCCCGCGTCAACGCGGCACCGGTGTCACACGGCAGGCACCCACTGCAGAACTCTGTCGGTTGGACGGCCCGGATGAAACGGTGCTGGTCGCGCGCAAGGTCGGCGATGCAAACGCCGCGATCACACAGCTCACCGGCTTGACCGTCGAGCAGTTTCGGCAAGTCATGGTGTTGCCCCAGGGGCAGTTCCGGCGCTTGCTCACGGCGGAATCGAAGGACCGCCAGGCGATTCTGCAGAACCTCTTCGGCACCGCGCTCTACTCGGACGTGGCCGAACGGCTCAAACGGCTCAGTGGCGAGCTTGCAGGCCGCGATCGAGACATCGGCATACGGCTCGATGCGGCCTGGCAGAGTATCGGACTCCCGCCCGAAAGCGACATTGATGCGCTGATCACCGAGACCCGGCTCGAGGCGGGCGCGCAGCGTGAACGGCGGCATGCGGCAGAGGCCGCTCTGCACACCGCGGTCGAGGCGTTGGCGGACGCCGAACGTCTCGCTGCGGCGCACGCGGCGCTGCGCGTCGCCGACGACGCGCACCGGACGGCGCAGCTGGCGTTGCCGGCGCACCGGAAGCGCGAGGCCGTGCTGGTTGAACTGGAGGCCGTCGACGCGTTGCAGCCCACCTGGCAGGCGTGGCAACAGGCGATCGCCGACCTCGACGTCGTCACGCGAGACGAACAGGCGCAGAGCGCGGCGCTGGCGCGCAGCCAGGCCACACGGGCCGAGGCCGAGGCGCAGGCATCGGGTGCGCAGCGTGACCACGAGCGCCGTGACGGGCTGGTTGCCGAAGCGCAGCGCATGGCGGGCCTGTTGCCGCAACTCGAGGCGCTTGAATCTGCCACTGCCGATGTGCAACGCGCGGCCGTCGAGGTGGTCGACGCGGAACGGGCGCGCACCCTGGCCGACACGGAACACGCCGCGCTGGTGGAGGCGTTGCAAGCGCAGCGCGACACAGTGCTCGTGGCCGAGCGCGCCGCCCTCCGGGTGCCGGAGCTGCGAAATCAGTTGGACTCATGGACGCGGATGGCCGCGGCGCGTGCGCAACGTGCGTCGATAGGTGAGGCCATTGAGCGCCAGCGCGGCGAACTCGACCGCGCGCGACAGCAGGCGAGCACGGCCGCGCAACTGCTCGAGCGCGCGGCCGCCTTGCGCGAGCAGGGTGAGCGCGTTTCGGCGACCCAGCACGCGCTCGAACTGGCCGCGTCGCTGACGCCACAGTCGCCGTGCCCGGTGTGTGGCAGCCGCGACCACCCCGAGCCGGCCGGCGCACAGCGCGAGCTGCTCGACCCCGCGCTGGTCGACCTCGACGCCTTGCACCGCAACGAGCGGGACGCCACGGTCAACCACCGCGATGCGGTGCACGACACCCGCGCCATCGAAAGTCGTATCGACGCGCTGGTCGAGCAGCAGCGTGGCCTCGATGTGCTCACCGCGGGTGTCGATGACACCGCGCAGCGGTCGCTCGAGACCGAGCTGGTCGAGCTGCGCACGGTGGCGTCCGGTCTGGACACGGCTCGCGCTGCCGTGGTGTCGACCGAACACGCGCTGGTTGCGATTGGCGACACACGGCGTGCGGCCGATGAACGTCACCGACAGGTGTTGCAAGTCCTTGCGGCAGCGCAGCAGCAACAACGGCAGTTGGTCGCGGCGTTTGGCGACGCTGTCCCTGAGCGTGCAGCGGTCCTCGCGCGGCTTGTGGCCGTGAACGCCGAGCGCGAGGCCATCGAAGCGGCGTCCGTTCGCGCGCAACAGGCGCTCGAGACCGCCGGTCTGCGTCTGGCCGAGGCAGCGGCCCGACACGACAGCCTGCGGGCGCTGCGGATGCGTCGCGAGCATGACTGCGCGTCGCACGAGGCCAGTTGGCTGCATGCGCTCAGTGCCAGTCCCTTTGCCGAGGTGAACGACTTCCGCGTGGCGCTCGGCAAGCTCGACAGCCGAGACGCGCTGCACGCGGAATCGCTGGCCTTTGAACAGCAGCTGCGCGACCTGGAGGCCGAGCGGGGCGCGCTGCGCACGCTTGTCGACGGGCGCCCGGCGCCGGCGCTCGAGCGCCTGCAACGCCGTGTCGATAGCGCACGGCAAGAGTTCGATTCGTGCGCCGCGCGGCTGGCAACCGTGCAGGCTCGGCTGGCGCAACTCGACCAGGCCGACAAGACCGTGGCCAAGCTGCGGTCCGAGCGTGAAGCGGTCACGTCCCGGTACCGTGTGCTCGGCAGGCTGAGCCAGGCGGCAAACGGGCAGAATGCGTTGCGCCTGAACCTCCAGTCCTTCGTGCTCTCGGTGTTGCTGGACGATGTGCTGATCGCAGCCGATGAGCGGCTGTTGCGCATGACGCGGGGCCGCTACCGCCTGGTGCGGCGTGAAGGCGTAACCCACGGAGGACGGCAAGCCGGCCTCGACCTGGACGTCGACGACGCGCACACGGGGCGACGGCGCCAGGCAGACACGCTGTCGGGTGGCGAGAGTTTCCTCGCGGCGCTCGCGCTCGCGCTCGGACTCTCGGACGTCGTGCAGGCGCACGCCGGCGGCATTCGACTCGACACGCTGTTCATCGACGAGGGTTTCGGGTCACTCGATCCCGAGGCGCTGGACCTCGCGGTGTCGGCGCTGGTCGATCTGCAGTCCAGCGGCAGGCTGATCGGGGTGATTTCCCACGTGCCGGAACTGCGCGAGCAAATCCAGGCCAAACTGGCTGTGCGTGCCTGTGCCAGCGGCAGCCACGCTACACTCACCGTCAATCCAGGCGCTCGCGCCGTGACCTAACGCAGAGGACAGTCTCGATGTCAGCACACGATATACGCTCCCGTCAGGACCGACGGATGGCCGAGGACCTGTTGCAGCAACGGCCCGTCAAGCGCGTCAACGACATGATCGAGCGGCAGGAGGCCGAGGGTCCGATGGGCACACGCCGGCGGCTGCTGGCGACGTCCGTGCGCATGAGCCGGTCCATGGCGCCGGCGATGCACAAGACGTCCGATGCGTGCATTGAAGCGCTCGGGGTCGACATCCCGGTGGAGCTCTACGTGTTTGCCAGCCCGCAATTCAATGCGATGTGCGTCAAGCCTGAGGACGGCCGGCTGTTCATCATGTTCAGTTCCAGCCTGCTCGAGGGATTCAACGACACCGAGTTCAAGTTCGTCATGGGGCACGAGCTGGGCCACTACCTCTACGGCCACCACGACATTCCCATTGGCTACTTGATGCGCGGTCAGAGCCGTCCAGACCCGAAGCTCGCGCTGCAGCTCACCGCCTGGTCTCGGCACGCGGAAATTTCGGCCGATCGCGCCGGGGCGCACTGCGCCCAGGACCTCACTGGTGTGTCCAGCGCGCTGTTCAAGCTCGCCTCCGGTCTGACCGGCTCGCTCGTCGATTTCGACCTCGACGCCTTCATGGCACAGGTCGACGACATGCAGCTCGAGGACGCCGAGCCCGGGGCGGGCGCGCCGACCGGCGACTGGTTCATGACCCACCCGTTCAGTCCGTTGCGGGTGCGCGCGCTCAAACTGTTCCACGAGTCCGAGCTCGTCGTGCCAGGTGGGCGCTCACTCGACGACCTCGACGCGGGCGTACAGGCCCTGATGGGGTTGATGGAGCCCAGCTACCTCGACGGGCGCACGCAAGGCGACGAGAGCATGCGACGCCTGTTGTTCGCTGGTGCGCTGGCGGTGGCCAGCGCGGACGGGCAGATCACCGCCGACGAGATTGCCGTGTTCGAACGGTTTTTCGGCAGCGACAGCTACTCCGATTCGCTCAACCTCGGCCGCCTGGAAGCGGAGCTGCCGGGCCGGGTACAGGATGTTCGGGAGGCGGTTGGTGTCGGTCGGCGGCTGCAAGTGTTGCGCGACCTGGCGACGGTGGCGTGTTCCGACGGGGTCGCCAGCGAGGCCGAGCGGGCGGTGCTCGGTGGGCTCGCGCGCGACCTCGAAGTCGACGCCGGCTTGGTCGACCAGTTCCTCTGCGGTGTGCCCGAACTCGACTGAGCCGCGGTTGCGACGCGCCGCTGGGCGCGCGCCACTGGCCGTGCGCCACTGTCCGTGCGCCACTAGCTCCGTGCAGCGGCGAGCAGGGCCTCGACGTTCTCGTCGTTGCAACCGGAGGGGAGGTAGCCCACGTCGATGGACCAGCCAACCCGCCAGGTACCGCAAAAGCTGACCCACTCGCCGTCCGGGCGGCGCGTGAAACCCGCGTGGATCTCCCGCGCAAACACGCTGCCGGCGTTTTCGACCACGTCAGTCGATAGCCGAGCGACCAGCCAGTACTGGGTGCCGCCACCGTCGAAACGGTAGCCTTCGACCGCACCGTCGCCGGTGTTGCTCAACCCGGTTCCGCCTTGCAAGGGCACACCGTGGATCTCGTCGGGTGGGGCGCCGTTGATGTTGAGCTCGGTCAGGATGCCCACGCTCATGTCGCGCAGGTTCTTTGCTGCCTCCGAGACCTTGGCGTCGCGGACGTAGTCCTTGTAGCTCGGCACTGCGATACCCGCCAATGCACCTATGATGATCAGCGTGACCAACAACTCGAGCAGCGTGAAGCCGGTCGTTTGTTTTCGCATGAGTTTCGCGGCCAGAACAGGGGTATCGATGGGGTTATCGGCAGGCGCGGCGAAAACATTGAACAGTCCTGCGCCGTTGCCCGCGCGCGTGTCAGCCGGTTGTGGTGGCTGAGTGCGTCGAGCGCTTGTCTCGTTTCTGTCAAGTTTGGTACCGTGACGGGATAACCGGGCCACCCGTTGGAACCCCCCTGGCGTGATTGATTCGCATCCCCCGCTGCTTCCGGCCATCGCGCGCGGCGACATCCGCGCTGTCCGGCCGCTGGTGGACCGCTACGGGCCCCTGGTCTGGTCGCTGCTCTGCCGTCACCTTGGCGATGATGCCGCCCGGCACGTGAGCTTTCAGGTCTTTCGCGAACTCTTCGACAACGCGGCATCGCTGGTGCGCGAGGACGTCCCCGAAGTCGTCACGGTCGCGGCGGTCACGCGGCGTCAGCTCGCGGCCAACGGGGCGACGGCGACCGGCACGCGTGTCAAATCCGGCGCAACCACCGTCGCGGACTGCGTCCGCCAGGTCCCGGAGCTCGTGGCCGTGAGCCGCGCGATGATTGCCTTGCCGAACGACCAGAAACGGGTGGTCGAACTCGCTGTCCTGCACGGCCTCAGCGTCGAGGCGATCGCCGACCGGACCGGGATGGCCGTGACCGCAGTGCGTCGCAGTGTGCGACAGGGCCTGCAGGTGTTGCGCGGAGAGATGTCCACCGGCAAGACCGCACCCTCGGCCGAGGAGGGCGCGACGCTGTGAGCTCGGACACCGAAGAGCTGGCGAAACTGCACGAATTGATGTGCAGCGATGCGCTCGAGGGCGGTTTGTCCCTCGACGAATCCGTCGCCTGCCAGCGGTTGTCGGAGCGCTACCCGCAGGTCAACACCCGGTTCTATTGGGAAGCACTCGGCGCCGCAGACCTGGTGCTCGATGGGGCGGGGTCGGAACCGCCCCCGGAGGTGCGCGAGGGGTGGATCGCCCTGTCCGAGTCGGTTGGCCTGAGCGTGTCAGCCGACGAGCGCCTCGATTCGACCGTGGCCGTTTGGGACGACGGGGCTGTTGACGTCGAGCGCTACGCGGCCGAGCGTTCACTCGGTGCGACAGAAACGCGTGAGGGCAGTGCATGGCCCTGGGTTCTGGTGCTGCTGGTTGCCCTCGCTGGCGCCGGCGTCTGGCTGTACCCTGACGTCAGCCGCGCCTTGCAGGAAAGCACCGTCGTACAACAGTGGTTCGGCACGGCGCGCCCGCAGGGTGAGCCACAACCGGTCACGCTTGTGCTGACCGGGGAGGAGGCCGGTCGGGTGGTCTGGGACGACGCGCTGCAACGCGGTCGGTTGGAGATCAACACGCAGGGCATGACGGTGCCACCTGATCGCCAGGCTCAGGTGTGGCTGGTCGACGGCGACCGGGCCCGTCGGCACGTGCCTGCTGCAATGCTGAGCGCCACCCGTTCATTGCAATCGGTCGACCTGGTCGCGCCCGTGCGCATCCGTCAGTACACCGGCCTGCTGATCACCTCGGAGCCCGTGGGCGGCAGCCTGTCCCCCTCGCTGACGCACACGCTGGCCGGGTTCAACGCCAGCACCAACTGAGCCCGCCGCGGGCGCGGTGCCAAACCTGCAGCCGCTGCTACACTCGATCGTGTGAATGAACGTGTTTCGGCACGCCATGAGACCGGGAGTGTGAAATGAATCGGCTGGGAGCAATTGCCGTGTGGCTCTGCTTGCTGGGCTTCGCGTCAGCGTCGGTCGCGCTCGACGTGTTCACGCCGACCGAGTGGGCGCTGTTGCTGGGTGCGCTCGCGCTTGGCCTGATGGTGATGACCCTCGTGAGCGTCGGCCCGGTTCGCGCGGCGAGCGCGCTGTGGCACGCACTGGTACACCGGTGGCATTCCGACGAAGGTGGGCGCCTGTTCGACCAGATTCTGGAGTGGGCGACGGCCGCGCGACGCGGCGATTTCGGCGACGTGGCGAAGCGCCGCCGGCGCGCCCGTAACCGGTTTGCGCGCGAGAGCCTCGGCCTGCTCGACAAGCACGACAGCCCTGTCACGCTGCGCCTCGCACTGGAGCAGAGCATCCGCACCGGCGAGGACGCCGCACTGGCATCCGCACGCGTGTTTGATGCCATTGCGGCCAACGCCTCGGTCGCTGGCGTGTTGGCCGGCAGTGTGGCGTTGTTCGTGCTGGCGGCGCTCGGGCAAGGCACGACTGCGGCGATGGCCGCGGGCGGACTGGCCTTCGGCCTCTTGGTGTCCCTCGGTGTGGTCCTCAGTGGCACGGTGTTCCGGCCGCTCGCGGCCCGGCTGCGTGCGCGGGGTGTCCGGCGTGGACACGACCAGGCGCGCGGCATGAAGGGCCTGATCGCACTGTTGCAGCGCGCGCACCCGCAACGTGTTCGGGTGGCGCTTTACGGCGACCGCTGCGCAATCGAGGTCTGAGTACGGCGCCCGGCTTGTGCGGTCGCCCGCCACGGGTGCGGTTATTGCTCTTCCAGTGTCATTCTGGCCCGGAGAACGCCTGAATGGTTGACGTCAACATCCTGCTGCTCGCGGCGCTCTGCCTGTCACTGGCGGCATGCGCCATGGCCATGGCGTTGCGGCAACACCGCCGGATCCACGAGCAGCTCGTCGCCGACCTGCGTGTGCGTGTCGCCGAACTCAATGAGCAGGTCCAGATGGGCGAAGTGGTCATGCAGAACCAGGCACGTCGGATTGAGCGCCTCGCCTGGGAACTGGGTCAGGTGCAGGACAGTCGGCGCGCACCGCTGGTCTCACCGCCGGTGACCGGAGACTCCAACGAGCGCATCAGCCAGGCAATCAAACTTGCCAGGCGCGGTGAGTCTGTCGAGTCATTGATGTCGCTGTGCGCGCTGGGCCGCGGTGAAGCCGAGTTGCTGGTCAAGTTGCACTACCGTCCCGGGATACACGAAAACAGCGACGCCGCCTGAGCTTTCGTCGCGGTGGGTCCGCCGGTCCACACGCCGCTGTCTCCGCACGTACAACTCCACACCCCGCACGTCGCCTTCTCAGTGCGTCTGTCGCACACCCACGCCGTGTGTTGCCGTGTCGGCCGCTCGACAGTGGCCATGGTTGGCCCACTCAGGGAACTTGGCACGTCGATTGCAATCTGTAATTTCAAGACACGTGTTGTCTTTCTCTGAACAGTCAGTTGCCCGCACAGCGTATGCCGTGCGGGTTTTTTTTTGCCCGTCGCAGAAGCCGGATCGGCCGATGCCCCGTCCTGCAGCGAGGGCAGTCAACTTTTTGCCGCCGTTCGGGTCCCACGGTCAGGGCGCGACGCGACAGCCAGGGCGTCAGGCGAAACCAGACGCGCTGTGCTATGCAATAGCGCTCATGTCAGACCGCTGTCGTACGGTGGCGTCGGTGTCGCGTTTTTTGACGCGCCACAGGTCCCGCCGGAAAAACGTCATGTTTTTGATGAGAATAAGTTTATAACTGATTGAAATTAAAAGAAATAGTATGGCAAGTAAATTGCATAGGTGATACCACGTCCGCACCAGACGGACCGGGGTACACACAATGACCGTTCAAAGGAAATCAACCGTGGTTACGCACAAGCCGACTCAACACGCCACTGCATGGACACTTCGCAAGCTCAAGCTCAGCGAATCCCTCGGCCAGACCCTCGATATCAAGGAGATCGTCAGTCGGTTCTACGACGACGTTCGGCGGGACGTGCCGATGAGCGGACTGCGTTTCGTCCGACCTGAACTGAGCATGGATTTCAGCTTTGGCAACCCGGGTCAGCACCGCGCCGACTTCAGCGTTCGCCTTGGCGGGCAGTTGCTCGGCACCCTGACCCTGTCTCGCAGCTCGCCGTTCAGCCCCGAAGAGGCGCGTCACGTGCGCAATCTGCTGCCGTGCGTTGCGCACCCGTTGCGCAACGCAGGTCACTACCAAAAGGCCCTGCGTTCGGCCTTTCAGGACCCGCTGACGCAAGTGATGAACCGCGCGAGCCTCGAGCAGGCGTTGCCGCGCGAGATCAGCCTGGCACAACGCCACCGGGCGTCGCTGTCGCTGCTGGTGATCGATCTCGACCACTTCAAGACCATCAACGACACCCACGGTCACCTGGTCGGTGACAGCATTCTGGTGAAGATCGCCAACACCATCCGCAGCTGCCTGCGCAGCACGGACCTGGTCTACCGCTACGGCGGCGATGAGTTCGTGGTGTGTCTGCCGTCGACGCGCCTCGGCGCTGCGGTCGACGTGGCCGAGCGTATCCGGGCCAGTGTCAGTCGCCTGCAAAGCGAGATCGACGGTCTGACGTTGAGCGTGACCATCGGTGCCACGGAGGTGGGAGAAAACTGCGTGCTCGAAACCCTGTTCGAGCGCGCCGACACCGCCTTGTACGAAGCCAAACGGCGCGGCCGCAACTGCGTCGAATGTGTTGCAGCGCCGCAGCCCGCGCGGCTGCGTGAAGGGGTCACTGCCTGAGTCGACCGGAAAGGCGGTAGTGGCATTGACACGGTCAACAAGGGGCCCTATTATTCTCGGCTTGCCGAAGCGACCGCTTCGCGGCCTCGTCCCCATCGTCTAGAGGCCTAGGACACCGCCCTTTCACGGCGGCGACCGGGGTTCGAATCCCCGTGGGGACGCCATCTCTCCGCCCGTGGGGGATGCGTTGGCCGAACAGCCATTAGGCCGGCGAACCGCAAACGATTGTCAACCCCGTCACACGCGTCGGCACTGCCCTCGCGACAGCGGTGTGGCCGAGCTTCGGCTGGCGGCACGGGAGGCTCGAGACGCTGACATGCTGATCCTGACGCGCAAGGTGGGAGAATCGGTCATCATCGGCGATCAATTCGTGGTGCGGGTCGTCGACGCGCGTGGCAAACATGCCAAGCTTGGTATAGAAGCACCCAGGGATGTGGCGGTCCACCGTCAAGAGGTGTGTGAGAAACCGCAGCAAGCGGACGACCCCGACACACCTCGGTAGCGCGGATAACGAGCGTGCACGTGAGGTGTGCATCTCACACCTCTCCGCGCTGCACCCGCACTGGCCGGTGCGGCAACCGGCGGTTCACAGCGACGAGTTCGCCCCCCCAGACACAGCCACCGTCGAGCGCGACCACCGGCCCATACACGCCATACCCCAGCGCCGCCCAATGCCCGGTGTGTATGTGCACGTCTGCAAAAGCGGCTGAGGCAGCGGCGTACCAGGGTGTCACACCGACCGGTAACGAATCCGGTGCGCCTTTTTCCTTAAAATTCAAACTGCCGTCGGTGTTCAGGCACCGCATGCGGGTCAGTGACGCCGCGGCGAAGTGCACCGCCTGCCGGGTGTCTGTCGGTGGTTGGCACTCGGCGGGTCGCCGGTAGACCTCCTCGAGCGCGTGCCTGGCATCGTCGCCGCTGAGGCCCCGGTGGAGCGCGTTGGCCATCGCCAGGTTGTCGGCGAATGACAGGCCGGGGAACAACCCGGCGTGCACCAGCACCGCGTCCGATTCCCGGTGGATCAGTGGCTGTCGGCGCAGCCAGTCGCAGAGTTGATCGACATCCGGCGCGTCGAGGATCGACGCCAGGGTGTCACCCGGGCCCGGGTGACGCAGCCCCGACCAGCAGGCGAGCAGGTGGAGGTCATGGTTGCCCAACACCACGCGCAGGCGATCGCCCATGAGCTGGCTGAGCGCGTGGATCCGGCGCAGGGTGTCGAGACACCGTGGGCCGCGGTTGACCAGGTCGCCGGTCAACCAGAGCGTGTCCCGCGTGGTATCCAAGGCGATGCGTTCGCACAAGGCGTTGAACTCGTCGAGACAGCCGTGCAAGTCGCCGATCGCCCAGTCAGTCACGTTGCGTCCGCCCCGCGATGCACACGGGTCAATGCAAGGTGCGCGGCGCGCTCAGCAGGCAATCGGGGATCACGGCGTCGAAGGTCGCGCCCTCGTCCGTCACCATAAGGTAGCGCCCACCGAGCGTGCCCATGTCGGTTTCGAGCATGGTGCCGCTGGTGTATTGAAAGCCTTCCCCGGGCTTGAGGTGTGGCGTTTCACCAACGACGCCTTCGCCGTCGACGTAGGAAATCTTGCCGTTGCCGTCGACGATCTTCCAGTGCCGTTTGATCAACTTGGCCGCAGTGACACCGACGTTTCGAATGGTCACCGTGTAGGCGAAGACGTAGCGTTCGCTGCGAGGGTCTGACTCGGATTCGAGAAAGTGCGCCTCGACCTGAACGTCAATACCTTGACTCAAGTCTTCGCTCATGGGGGGGGTGCTCTGGGACGCGGGGCAGTGGGTGAATCCTAGGGCATCCCACAGGCCGGTGCGAGCCTGTGCACACGTTCACCCGCGCTGCGCTCGCTGGAGCGCACCGAGTTGTCGCGATAGTGCAGCATAGCCGTCCGGTGTGATCCGTTCTGCACGCGATCGGGGGTCCACGCCGGCAGCCGCGATGTGTTCGTCGTCGAGCAATCCCGATAGCGCGTTGCGCAGGGTCTTGCGTCGGGCGTTGAACGCGGTGGACACCACGGTGTGGAAGACATCGAGCGAACCGACGTCGAAGGGCGGCGTGGCGTGCGGCACCAGGGACACGACGGCCGAGTCGACCCGTGGCGGCGGGTCGAAGGCCGTGGGTGGCACGTCGAAACGCGGCACGACCCCGCAGTGGTAGCGCAGCATGACGCTCAGGCGACCATAGGCCTTGCTGCCCGGCGCCGCGGCCATGCGATCGACCACCTCCTTCTGCAGCATGAAGTGCATGCTTTCGACCACGGCCTTGTGTTCGCACACGTGGAAGAGCAGGGGGGTCGAGATGTTGTAGGGCAGGTTGCCCACCAGACGCAAGGGGGTTTCGAGGGACTGCGACAACGCCGTGAAGTCGAAGGCAAGGGCGTCTCCCTGGTGAACCGTCAAATCCCCGATGTCCGCCGCAGCGCGCGCCAGTCTGGGTACCAGATCGCGGTCGAGCTCGAGGGCATGCAGCGTCTTGCACGCCCGCAGCAAAGGCAGCGTCAACGCGCCGAGGCCCGGGCCGATCTCGACCAGTGCCAGCCCCCCGGCCGGGTGCACCTGGCGCACGATTCGGCTGACCGTTGCGGTGTCAGTGAGAAAGTGCTGACCGAAGCGCTTGCGCGGGCGGTGTGCGGGACGCTCGGTCACGGCGCGGTGTGCCGAGACAGACGGCATGCCTCTTCGACCGCGGCGACCAGGCTGAGGTGGTTCGCACGGCCGGTGCCGGCGAGCTCGAGGGCGGTGCCGTGGTCTACCGAGGTACGGATGATCGGCAACCCGAGCGTGACGTTCACGGCCTGCCCGAAGCCGGCGTACTTCAGGACCGGCAAGCCCTGGTCGTGGTACATCGCCAGCACGGCGTCCGCGTCGGGCAAGTGGTGAGGCGTGAACGCGGTGTCGGCGGGCAGCGGCCCGCTCAGGCGCAAGCCCTCGTCGCGCAGTGCCTCCAGCGCGGGTGTGATGACCTCGATCTCTTCGCGGCCGAGGTGTCCCCCCTCGCCGGCGTGCGGGTTCAGGCCGAGCACCAGAATGTGCGGTGAGGGGATGCCGTAGCGGCGTCGCAAGGCGTCGTGCAGCGTGCGGGTGGCGGCCTGCACCGCGGCGGCCGTGATCGCGTCGGCGACACGGGCGAGCGGCAGGTGGGTGGTGACCAGCGCGACCCGGAGGTCGCCCGCCGCCAGCAGCATCACCGGATCGGCACCGCAGGCCTCGGCCAGGTATTCGGTGTGGCCGGTGAAAGCGACGCCTGCGTCGTTGATCACGCCTTTGTGCACCGGTGCGGTCACCATCGCGGCGTAGTCGCCGCGCCGACACCCGAGCAGGGCGTGGTCCAAGGTGTCGAGCACGGCGCGGGCGTTGACCGGGTCAAGGCGACCCGCGGCTACGGGCCGAGGCGTGTCGATCGGCTCCACGACGACAGCGGCCTCGGGTGCGACCGAGCGCAACGGTGGGCAGGCCAGTCCCAGCGACTCGGCACGCGTCGCCAGCGTGCTGTGCGAGCCCACCAGCACCTGCTGACAGTCGCGTCGCTCGGGCAGAGCGAGGCAGATGTCCGGGCCGATGCCCGCGGGTTCGCCAAGCGTTACCGCGATGCGCACGGGGCCGCCACGCGGTCAGCTGGCATCGGGAAATTCGAGGTAGGCCTCGTCCCGCAGGCGTTTCAGGTAGCGGTCGGTTTCGGCGGCGAGTTTGCGCTGGGCGATGCGGTCGCGTGCTTCGTCGCGCAGGCGTGACTCGCTGACGTCCTCGATGCGGCGGTCGAGCACTTCGATCAGGTGCCAGCCGAACTGCGAGCGCACCGGCCCGCTGAGGCTGCCAATGGGCAGAGCGGCCGCGGCTTGTTCAAAGGGTTCAACCATGTCACCGGGACCGAACCACGGCAACTCGCCGCCGAGCACGGCGCTGGAGAAGTCCTCGGAGTGGCGCTTGGCGAGCTCATCGAATGATCCGCCGCGGCTGAGGTGGTCGCGGAACTCCAGCAGCTGCAGGCGCGTGGCCTCGTCGTCGCGAACCGGGTTGGGTTTGAGCAGCAGGTGGCGGGCGAGCGTCTGAGTGATTTCGACCTGGCTCTGCTCGCGCACGTCGGTCAGGCGGAACACGTGCACACCGGCGCCGTCGGGCAACGGCGGTGTGCTGTCACCGACGGCCATCTCGGCGGTCAGGGTGTTGAGCGGTGAGGGCAGTTGTGCCGCGGTGCGCCAACCGAGCTCACCGCTGTCGAACGGGATGCTCTCGCGCCGCAGCGTTTGCACCAGCGTCGCGGTGGTTGCCTTGCGTTCGATCAGCCCGACCAGCCGACGCACTTGACGTTCGAGTGTGGCGCGGCTGCGCGCGGTGTCGGTACGCGGGAACGGAATGCTGAACCGCTCCAGAGCGAACTGGGTTGCGGACATCAGGGAGCGGTTGTCCTCGAGGTACTCGTCGATTTCGTTTTCGTTGACCGCGATCGATGCGAGGATCACGCGCTCGCGCAGGCGCTGCAGCACGAGTTCACCTCGGATGTTCTCGCGCAGCGAAGACCAGGTCACGCCCTCGGCTTCGGCCTGGCGGCGAAAGTCGCTCAGCGACAGGTTGTTCTGTCGCGCGAGCTGCTCCATGCCGCGGTCGAGTGTGGCTTCGTCGACGGCGATGCCGAGCCGCTGTGCCTCCTGCGCCTGAAGTGAGCGCATAATCAATTCTTCGAGCGCGGCTTTGCGCAGCGATTCGCCTTGCAGGCGCGGGTTTTGTGCGCGTATCTGCTGGCTGGTCGAGCGCAGTTCGGACGCCGTGATCACGCCTTCATTGACCAGCGCAACGATGCGGTCGAGCGCCGCCACGGCGGGCTGCAGAGCCAGGAGGACGGTGACGGCGACCGCCAGGAAAAAAGAGTCGCGGCCACGCATCGTCGGGGGCAGCTCAGTAGGGATCTTGGTAGCCAAGAATAGCACGTTCGAATTGCTGCCCCACGCTGTTGCCGAGGCCGCCGAGGCCCTTGAAAATGATCTCGAGTGACACTTCGCTGAGGTCGTTCGTGCCCTCGCTCAAGTACGTGCGTGCACCGCCGCGAAACGCCCAACAGCAACTCTCCCAACTCACCCCGAGAAACTGTTCGATCGAACGGTTGTCGTCCAGGGCGTACTGCCAGCGGCCGAGCAAGGTCATGTCGCTGCGAATGCGGTGGGAGAAGGAGAGATCGGCTTGATCGAAACGGCCTTTGTCGAGCCGGTGGCCCAGGTTCACCAGGCTGTGGCCGTTGCGGTAGCGAAGATCGATGCCACTGCGCTCGAGTTCGCCGTTGTCCGGCGAGAGTTGAGCGGTCGCCCGCAGTTGCCAGTTTCGGATGCCACTGTAGACACCCTCGGCCACGATGTCCGAGCGCGTGCGTTCCGCGTCGTCGTCGTCCAGACCCACGGTTCGGCTATCGAAATAGAAGCTGCTGCCAACGCCGTAGCGCCAGACCTCGCGTCCCGCGCTGTCGGTGTGGCGGCTGCGCAACGCCAGCGAGAGTTGGTTGGCGTCCCCGATCCGGTCGCGGCCGGAGAAACGGTTCTCACGAAACAGCTGGTCGAAGCTGAAGTCGTTGAGGCCGCTGTCGAAGACCGGCAGGTCATCCTGGTCGACCCGCGACGCGTACAGGTAGAACGCGCGCGGCTCCAGCGTCGAGCTGCTGCCGTCGGCGTTCTGACGACGCAGTTTCACGCCGCCGTCGAGCGACAGGATCGGAACCGTGCGTTCGAGTCGCGTCGACTGATCGGGTGATGCGTTCTGCAGCCAGTACCGGGTGTGAGCGAGCGTCGCGGCCGCACTGAAGAAGCCCCACTGCCGCACCTGTTGGTAGGCGAGCCGCGGTCTCAGATCGAGTCGCACCGCGTCGATGGAGTCGTCGCGCTTGAGGTTGACCAGCTCGCTGTTAAGCGTGAGGCGCAGCGGGCCGGGCGGCTCCCAGAGCGTGCCGCCGAGCAGTAACTGGGGCAGGCGGCTGTAGGGCCGATCCGCCGCCGCCAGGTCGTCGTCGAGCGTCTGGTAGCTCTGCACCCGCAGCAGGCCCGCCAGCGAGTCAAGCTGGTAATGCACGTCCAGCCTGCGGTCGATGTGGATGATGTTGGCGATGCTGGCACGGGCACTGAGGTCCTTGAGGTAGTCCGGGTCCGAGACGTCGCCGAACGCGACCTCGGTGCGCACGTTGGCAAAGGGCCGCCCCTTCTGGTTCAACTCGACATGGCGCCGGACGTCGCCGAAATCGCGGTCGTCGAGGATGTCGTAGCGCAACTGCCAGTTCGAAGAGCGCGTCAGATAGCGAAACTCGCTGCGCAGTTGCAGGCCGCGTTTGCTCATCAGCCGTGGCGTGAAGGTCGCGTCCACGTTCGGTCGGATGTTCCAGTACCACGGCACGCTCAGTTCGAAACCGCGGTTGTCGGAGTTGCCGATTCGCGGGTAGAGGAAGCCGGTCTTGCGCGCGTCGCTCAGCGGCCAGCTCAACCAGGGCAGATACATCAGTGGCACGCCGCCCACCTCGAAGCGGACGTCGCGTGCCGTGCCGGTGTCGTTGTCGGGGTCGAGCTCGATCGACGAGGCGCGCAGGTTCCAGACGCGTTGGTCAGGCGGGCAGCTCGTGACGCTGGCGTCGGTCAGTGCGACGCGCTTGTCCTCACCCACGACCAGCGTTTTGGACTCACCGCGCAAGTAGCGTGTCGGGGTTGGCAATTCGAACCGGGCGCCGGAGACGCTGAGCTCGTCGTTGTCGAGTTGCGCGTCGAAGCCGTCGGCGCTGACGACAAGCCCGGGCGTGTGGATGGCGGTTTTGCCGGTGCTGCTGACCCGCAGCGTCTGCGTATCCAACAACGCGCGTTCGGTGCGCAGCACCGTGTCCTGGTACTGCAGCCGCACGTCGCCCTCGAGCGCCAGCACCCCTTCGGGCTCGCCGGACAGCGCGTCGGCCGTCGCGCTGAAGGGCGTGGTCGTGCCAGCGGCTGGCCCCGAGGCCACCGGCGGCAACTCAGGCGCCGGCACCACACATTCGATTGCCACGGCCTGCGCCGGCACCGAGAGCAGGCACAGCAAGCCGAGCCGAGAGACGAACGGAGCGGGAACGGTCAAACTGTCCTCGGTGGTGAGCGCCGTGGTGGGCGAGGGCCGGGTCGAGGCCGGGGCCCCGTGGCGCGCGCGCGGGACCGTTGATCTCAGCCAGTCGGATTGGCCAGAATGGTGGCGGATTCATCGAGAATGTAGCAGCTACCGGGGACAACACGTGCAGGTAACAGAACGGAAGGCTCCGCCGGTCGAGGCGAGCTGGCTGCGGCATATCGGGGCGGAATTCGAGCAACCCTACATGCGCGATCTCTCGGGGTTCCTCCGCCAGCGCAAGCGCGCGGGTGCGACCGTGTACCCGGCCGGCGCCGAGATGTTCAACGCGCTCAATGCGTGTGCCTTTGACCGCGTGCGGGTGGTTGTGCTCGGCCAGGATCCGTACCACGGGCCCGGTCAGGCTCACGGCCTGAGTTTCTCGGTGCGGCGCGGCGTCGACATCCCCCCGTCGTTGCGCAACATCTTCGACGAACTGCAGAGCGACCTCGGCGTCGCACCCGCCGCACACGGCGAGTTGCAGCACTGGGCGGACCAGGGTGTTTGCCTGCTGAACAGCGTGCTGAGCGTCGAGCGCGGGCGCGCGGGGGCGCACCAGGGGCAGGGGTGGGAGCGGTTCACCGATGTGGTGGTGCGGGTGCTGGCGGAACAGCGTGAACACCTGGTATTCATGCTCTGGGGCAGCTATGCGCAGAAGAAGGGCCAGTTCATCGACCAACAGCGTCACCTCGTGATCAAGAGCCCGCACCCTTCTCCGCTGTCAGCCTACCGCGGCTTTCTCGGCAGCAAGCCCTTCTCACGCTGCAACGCCTATCTCGAGCACACCGGGCAAACAGCGATCGACTGGGCGCTGCCCGACTAGCGCGATCGGCGGGCTGGCGGGCGGGCGCGGCGAACGGCTGTGGCGTGCGGCGGTCGCAGCGCTATCCTTCTGAAACCATCAGCCAATGGCGGCGACCTCGTGCCCTTCGACGACGACGGGGTCGGACCCCTGTGGAGACACCATGCCCGGCAGACCCAACCGATCACCCTTCTTCCCTGGCGTCGCCGCTGCAGTGCTGGCGGCGGGCCTCTGTGGCACGGTCGCCCGTGCCGACTACAGCACCCACCCCGAGGCCGCGGCGTTCATCGAGCGCATGCACAGCGCACACGGCCTGCCACCGGCCGAGACCCGGGCGATGCTCGCCGGTCTCGAGCGATACGATGCGGTGCTCGAGGCCATGGCACGGCCGGCAGAGAAGACCCTGACCTGGGCGCGCTACCGGCCAATCTTCCTCAAGCCGGACCGTGCCGAACAGGGTGCGGCCTTCTACCGCGAACACCGGGAGGCCATCGACGCGGCGGCGACGCGCTACGGTCTGCCGGCGGAGATCATCGCGGCGATCATCGGCGTCGAAAGCCGCTACGGCCGCTACAAGGGCAAGCACCCGGCGCTGCGTTCGCTCGCCACCCTGGCGTTTGATCACGCACCACGCGGACGGTTCTTCACGCGCGAGCTCGAGGAATTCCTGCTGCTCACGCGCGAGGAGGCGCTCGACCCGCTGACGGTGAAAGGCTCGTATGCCGCTGCGATGGGCATGCCGCAGTTCATCTCCTCGAGCTACCGGGCCTACGCGGTCGACGGCGACGGCGACGGCCGGCGAGACCTCTTCAACAACATCGAGGACGTGGTTCACAGCGTCGCCAACTACTTCGACGCGCACGGGTGGCGCGTCGGCGAACCGGTCGCGACGCGGGTCACTCCCGCGGGCGACGTGCAGGCCCTGGTCGATCAGGGGTACAAACCGTCGCTCGCACCGGCGCAGCTGGCGACGGTCGGCGTCGAGGTCGACGCGGTCCGGGGCGACACGGTCGCGCTGCTCGCACTCCAGGGGGCCGAAGGGGTGGAGCACTGGGTTGCTTACCCGAATTTCTACGTGATCACCCGCTACAACCACAGTCCGTTGTACGCGATGGCGGTTTTTCAGCTCGCACAAGCTATAAAGAGTGCCATGCCCTGACACTTGTGTTCGCGCGGTGCGTCCCGCCCCGCACGGCGCAGATCACGCCAACCAAGGTGAACCAGACCGATGCGCAAAGCCAACCCGCTCACGGCCGTCCTCGCACTCCTCACGTTGAGTCTGTCCGGCTGCTCGCTGTTGCCCGGCAACGAGTCCTTCGACGAGCTTGCCGACGGGCCCGGTCGCATCCTCCAGCCCGAAGAAGTGTTGGACGCGGTGCCGACCGACGAGCCCTTCGCCGATCTCGGCAACAAGAGCCCGTATTCCGTCAACGGCCGGTTCTACTACGTGATGGAAGACCCGACGCACTACCGGGCACGCGGGGTCGCCTCGTGGTACGGCCGCAAGTTTCACGGCCGCAAGACCTCCAGTGGTGAGGTGTTCGACATGTACAGCATGACCGCGGCACACCGAAACCTGCCGCTGCCGACCTACCTCGAGGTCACCAACCTCGACAACGGCCAGGTGGCCATCGTGCGCGTCAACGACCGCGGCCCCTTCGTCGATGACCGCCTGATCGACTTGTCCTATGCCGCTGCGATCAAACTGGGTCTCGCGGACGCCGGCACGGCCAATGTCGAAGTGCGCGCGATCACCGGTGACGAGATCGCCTCGGCCCGCGAGATCGCCGAGGCGGGTGCCGCCGAGGTGCGCGCCGCCGAGGGCGTCGAGGCGCTCGCCGCGACCGATCCCGTGACGTCGGCGGCTGATGCCGCCGTGGACGGTGCGGCGGACACCGAAGACGACACCGCCGCGGCTCTGTCGGCCGTGATCGCGTCGACTGCGGCATCGAGTGAGGCGACCGAGAGCGCCGCCGAGACTGCCAGCAGCGAAGCTGCCGTGCAGGCGGCAAGCACCACTGTGGCGGTCACCGCGACCGGCGACGCCAGCATGCGCGTGCTGCAGCTCGGAGCGTTCAGTCGGCAGGCCGGCGGTGAGAGCGTACGCAACACCGCGCTCGAGGCAGTGCCGGGCTCGGTGGTGCGCGTGTTGCAGGCGGACCGCGACGGCGCGCCCATCTACCGTGTGCGCCTCGGGCCGATCGCCGACAGCGACATCGATGCGGTCACGGCGGCGCTCGCCGAGGCCGGCATTACCTCGGTGACCGTGATGCCGGCGAGCGCGGCGGCAGGCGATTGTGTGGCGGGCTGCTCCTGAAGTTGTGACAATGGCGCCTCGCCCGTGACGCGTGGCGCCGACCGGTCGGCGTGCGCCGCGGCGGCGTCCTGACCCACCATTCTTGCAGACCGTTCCGATGACATGTTCCAGGGCCCCACTCGCGCTGTTCTGCGCCTGCCTCTGCACGGTGTTCAGTGCAGCGGCCGCCGCCGCCGACATCCTCAAACCGCTGCCGGCGCCGCCCGCGCTCTCGGCGAAGGCCTACGTGCTGATGGAGTACGAGTCCGGCCGGTTGCTGGTGGCGCACAAGGAAACCGAGCAACTCGAGCCGGCCAGCCTGACCAAGGTCATGACGCACTACGTCGTCAGCGATGAAATCGACAAGGGTCTGCTGGCCCGGGACCTGAACGTCACCGTCTCGGAGAAAGCCTGGCGCATGGGCGGGTCAAAGATTTTCATCGAAGTCGGCAAGCAGGTCAGCGTCGACGACCTGATCCGCGGCATGGTCATCCAGTCCGGCAACGACGCCAGCGTGCAGCTGGCCGAAGTGATCGCGGGCAGCGAAGACACCTTCGCCGACCTCATGAACCAGTACGCGACCCACCTCGGCATGCGTGACACGCAGTTCCGCAACGCGACCGGCATGCCGGACACCGAACACGTGACGACGGCGCGCGACCTCGCGACACTCTCGCGCGCGCTGATTCGCGATTTTCCCGATTCCTACGCCCTGCACTCGGAGCGCGAATTCGAGTTCAACGAGATCCGTCAGAAGAACCGCAACGAGTTGCTCTGGCGGGACCCGTCGGTGGACGGCCTGAAGACCGGCCACACCAAGGCCTCGGGCTACGGCTTGATTGCCTCGGCCGAGCGCGAGGGCATGCGGCTGATCTCGGTTGTGCTTGGCGCGGACAGTGCGCAGAGCCGCATCAGCGAAACCGCAAAACTGCTGAACTACGGCTTCCGCTTCTTCGAGACGCTCCGCCTGTTCAAGGCCGAAGAGCCGATGGACGAGCTACGGGTCTGGAAGGGCGCAGAGCGCACGGTCCCGGTCGGCGTGCTGGAGGAACTCACCGTGGCCATCCCGCGCGGCCACGGCGAGCAGCTCGAGAGCAACCTCGAACTGCGCCGCGGCCTGCAAGCGCCGGTGGCCACAGGTGACGAGCTCGGTGTGATCGTGGTCCTGTCCAACGGGGAAGTGCTGCTCGAGCAGCCGGTTGTCGCCCTGCAGGACGTCGCCGAGGGTGGGTTGATCGAAGTCGTGCGCGACAGCATATTGCAGGCTTTCGAATAGCGGTGAGGGGCCATGCGACACGACGATTCGCTGTTGGAGTTTCCGTGCGCGTTCGACGTCAAGGCGATGGGGAAGCCGGAGAACGGCTTTCGCGCGCTGGTGGCGTCGCTGGTTGGCCAGCACGTTGACGATCTGTCCGATGCAACTGTCACCGAAAGCCCCAGCCGGGGCGGCAAGTACGTGTCGGTCACCGTGCGCTTCGAGGCGACCAGCCGTGCCCAGCTCGACGCGATCTACCAGACCCTGACCGACGAACCGCGCGTGCTGGTGGCGCTCTGAGGCAGTGTCGTCGCGGTCGGATCTGGTAGTGCGTACGCTCGGTGAGCTGCGGTACGACGACGCCTTGGCACGGCAGCGGGCGTTCACGGATGCCCGCGGGCCGGACACGGCCGACGAGGTGTGGGTTGTCTCGCATCCGCCGGTGTTCACGCTCGGTCAGGCCGGCAAGCGGCACCATGTGCTCGACGCGGGTGACATCCCCGTCGTGCAGAGTGATCGCGGCGGCCAGGTGACCTACCATGGGCCGGGTCAGGTGGTGGTGTACACCTTGCTCGACCTGCGGCGGCACGGGCTCGGCGTGCGGGCCCTGGTGAGCGCGCTGGAGAACACGGTTGTGGCCGTGCTCGGCGACCACGCGGTGGTCGCGCAAGCCGACCCGTCGGCGCCAGGCGTCTACGTGAACGGTGCCAAGATCGCTGCGCTCGGCTTGCGTGTGAGGCGGGGCTGCAGTTACCACGGGCTGGCATTGAATGTGTCGCTTGATTTGCGCGTCTATGATCGCATTAACCCCTGTGGGTACCCGGACATGACTGTGACACGCACCCGGGACCATGGCATTGGCGCAACGGAAGCGAGCCTGGGCTCGGCGCTGGTTCGCCAGCTGGCGTGCACATTGGGCGTCGGTATCAGCCACGGAGACGACGGTGGGCGGGAACCGCGCACCACAGAGAGGATTGGGCATGAGTGACATTCTGCAGGGCAGCTTTCGTGGCATCCCGGTGGTGCAGGCAAAACCGGTCCGCTCTGGCCAGAAATACGCAACTGTTAACGGTTTCACTGCGATCAAGGACGGCGTCAAGCAGCGGCGCGACACGCCAGAGGAGCCCAGAGCAGAGGCACTCAAGAAGCCCGGCTGGCTGCGGGCGCGTGTGCCGGGTGGCGGCAAGTTCGGCGCGGTCAAGGACACGGTACGCACGCACCATCTGGCGACGGTCTGTGAGGAGTCCAAATGCCCCAACATCGGTGAGTGTTGGAGTGCCGGCACGGCCACCTTCATGGTCATGGGCGCCGTCTGCACGCGGGCCTGTCGGTTCTGCAGCGTCGACACCGGCAACCCGCGCGGCTGGCTGGACCCCGAAGAGCCCGAGAACACCGCGCGCTCGGTGGAGCTGATGGGACTGCGTTATGTGGTCATCACCTCGGTCGACCGCGACGATTTGCCTGACGGCGGTGCCGGCCACTACGCGGCCTGCGTCGAGGCGATCAAACGGCGCTGTCCTGAGACCGCCGTGGAAGCGCTGACGCCGGATTTCGACGGGCGTGAAGCGCTCGTCGAGTGCGTCGTGGATTCGGGCCTGGAAGTCTTTGCGCAAAACGTCGAGACGGTGGAGCGGCTGACACACCCGGTGCGGGACCCGCGGGCCGGTTACGCGCAAACCCTCGCGGTGCTGGCCCACGCCAAGGCGCACCGGCCCGCCGTCCTGACCAAGACCAGCCTGATGCTCGGTCTCGGTGAGACGGACGACGAAGTGCTGCACACCATGGACGACCTGCGTGATCGGTCGGTTGACATACTGACCCTGGGCCAATACCTGCGCCCCACCGCCAACCACCTGCCCGTCGAGCGCTACGTCCACCCCGATGCCTTTGCTGCGCTGCGCGAATCGGGGCTCGAGCGTGGCTTCCGCGAGGTCGTCGCCGGGCCGCTGGTGCGCTCTAGCTACCGCGCCGAACGTGTGCTCGACGGCAACAACGTCGGCTTGTGAACCGCGGCGTGCAGTCTGAGCGGCGGGTGACGGTCCGCGGTGTCTGATTTGCCGCCGCTGCGCGCCGAGCGCTCGCTCCGCCCCCCCGCGCGCAAGCCCTGGTGGCGCCGGCGTCGCGTCTGGTTACTGGGGTTCTCGCTGCTGGCCACAATAGCGTTGCTCGTGGTCACCGTGGTGGCCATGGAAGCGCTCACGGTCATGGATTCGCGCATCGTCAAGGCGATGAACGGGCCGAAGTGGGACATCCCGGCGCGGGTCTACGGTCGCCCGATGGAGCTCTACGTCGGTGGCACGACCACGCAGTCGCAGTTTGAAGGTGAGCTGACGCAGCTTGGCTACCGGCGTGACGAAGCGATCGGCCCCGGACGCTTCGATGTGCTCGGTTCACGCGTCCTGGTGCAGACGCGCGGTTTCCGGTTCGCCGACGGGCCCGAGCCGGCGCGGCGTCTGCAGTTCGATTGGGATGACAGCGGCCTCACCGCGATCGAGGACGGGCAGGGCGACCCGATTGATCTGGTCCGTCTCGAACCGCCGCTGATCGGCCGGATCTCGCCGGACGAAAGCGAAGACCGCTTGCTCGTGGGCCTGGAACACTTGCCCGAGACCCTGCTCGAGACCTTGCTCGCCGTCGAGGACTCACGCTTCTATACGCACCCGGGCCTGTCGTTGCGCGGCATTGTCCGCGCGATGCTGACCAACCTGCAGGCAGGACGGTTTGTCGCCGGCGGCAGCACGATCACGCAGCAGTTGATCAAGAACCTCTTTCTCACCAGCGACCGTACCCTCAAACGCAAACTCACCGAGTGGCCGATGGCGCTGCTGCTCGAGCGCCGCTACAGCAAGGACGACATCCTCACGGCGTTCATCAACGAGGTCTACTTTGCCCAGGACCGCAGCCGCGCCGTGCACGGCTTCGGCCTGGCGAGCCTGCACTTCTTCGGCGTGCCGGTGCAGGAGCTGCAACACCATCAGATCGCCCTGTTGGTCGGTCTTCTGAAAGGACCGAGCTATTACGACCCGGTCCGGCGGCCCGAGCGCGCCAGGGCCCGGCGCGACGTGGTCCTCAAGGTCATGCGGCGCGACGACATCATCGACCAGGCCGCGTTCGAGCGCGCACTTGCGCAACCGATCGCCGTGGCCGCCGGCCAGCGCGGTGCCTCGAACCCGGCGTTTCTGGACGTGGTGCGCGCCCAACTGCTGAGTGACTATGACCTCGCCGACCTGCAACAGGGTGGCCTCAGTGTGTTCACGGGCTTCGACCCCCGCGTGCAACGCGAACTCGAAGACGCGGCAGCGTCGCGCATGGCGGTGTTCGACGCCGCAGAGCAGGCGGGCGGCAGTGAACTGACGCCGCTCGAGCTGGCGGCAGTGGTGACGTCGGTGGCGAACGGTGAGGTGCTCGCGGTGCTCGGCGGGCGCTCGCCACGTTACGCGGGCTACAACCGGGCACTGTCGGCGCGGCGGCAGATCGGGTCGCTGGTCAAACCGGCCGTGTACCTCACGGCACTGATGCAACCCGAGCGCTGGCACCTCGCCTCTCAGCTGCTCGATCAACCCACCGAGGTCGCGCTGGCGAACGGCACGGTCTGGACGCCGGAAAACATCGACGGCGAGAGCGCCGGGCAGGTCAGCCTGCTCGAGGCGCTCACGCGTTCGTTGAATCAGGCGGCGGTGTCTCTCGGCCTCGAAGTCGGGGTCGAGGCGGTGCTCTCGACCCTGCGGCGCCTCGGCGTGGACCACGATCTGCAGCCGCTGCCGTCGGCCTTGCTCGGTGCGATCGAGCTGACCCCCTTGGAAGTGGCCCAGGTCTACCAGACCCTCGCGTCCGACGGGTTCAGTACCCCGCTTCGCGCCATCCGCTCCGTGGTGTCGCGCCAGGGAGAGGTTTTGCAACGCTTTCCCCTGCGGGTGCGCCAACAGATCCCGCCCGACGTGCTGCACGTGTTGCAATACGCGTTGCGCAACGTCATGCGCGAGGGCTCCGGTCGTCGCGCCTACTGGCGCCTGCCCGAGCGGACCGAGCTCGCCGGCAAGACCGGCACCAGCAACGCGTTGCGCGACAGCTGGTTTGCCGGTTTCGGTGGCGACTACCTCGGCGTGGTCTGGATCGGGCGCGACGACAACACCAGCGCCGGCCTGACCGGCAGCCGGGGTGCCCTGAGTGTCTGGTCGGCGGTGTTCGACCAGCTCGGTGAGCGCGGCTTGGTCAACGCAGAACCCTCGGGCGTGCAGTACCGCTGGGTGGACCTGAGTTCAGGGCGTGCAATCGATGCGAATTGCGAAGGTGCGCGGTATATTCCCTTCGCGACGGGGAGCGAGCCGGGGCCCCCTGCACGGCGCCGGCTGTTCTCCCGGTGTCCCTGATCCAACCCGGCTTGCCAGCACATGAACAGCACCCCCTCTGCCGTGCGCCTCGCCGCACTCGTCGTCTCAGCGGCCTGGCTCAGCAGCTGCGCGGTGCCAAGCGAGCGCGCGGTGGTCGTGCCCACGACCCCGCAAACCGCCGTTGAACCCGCGGTTGGCGCCGACCCGATCGAGTCGGTGGTGCCCACGCGCTCGACAACGCCCGCGCCGCCGCCCATCCCGGCCGCCGAGCGGCTCAAGGCGCAGGCCGCTGCCGCCTACGACGCGGGCGACTTTGCGCGCGCGCTCGTGCTACTCGAACGCGCGCAGCGAATCGCGCCGCGCGACGGCACCATCTACCTGGACATGGCCACGGCACACCGGGCAGACGGGCGCAACGCGCTCGCGTGCCAGTTTGCCCGCAAGGGCCTCTCCGTGCCGGTCAGTGGGGAAGTGGCGGATGCCCTCGAGGAACAGCTCGACCCCTGCTAGCACGCCGCTCAGCGGCGTTGCAATTCCGCGAGTTTTCGGATCATCGCAACGCGGTCGGCGTTGGCGCCGAAATCGCGAATGCCAAGCCGTGACGCACTGCGAATCGCCACCGTGCCGTGGTCGCGTTGCCACAACAGTTCGAGGTCGTCACGGTAGTTCATCAGCGGCGTGCGTGACTCGAAATGCACGTAGTCGCCTTCGCGGGCACGCTGTGTGAAGCCGGGCAGGGAGCCGATCGCGTCCAGCAGGCCCTGCCAGTCGCGCTCACTTGCGTCCTCGAAGGCGATCGCGTCGATCGCGTTCGGGTCGACGGCGTTCGACGTGACGCAGTTGGTGGCGCGCTTGCACACCGCGAGCCCGTTTTCCACGGCGCCGCCAGCAGCCGTCTTGCTTGACAACACCGGCACGATCAGCGCCCGCAGCAGCGACCACACGATCAACGGTGTGATCAGGATGATGATCACGGTCTTCATGGGCTCAGCCGATCGATCTGCCAGCCGCTGTGCAGGCGTTGGTAGAGGAACCGGTCGTGCAGTCGGCTGGTGCGCCCCTGCCAGAACTCGAAGCTTTCGGCGCGCAGGCAGTAGCCACCCCACCGGGCGGGCCGCTCGATCGGACCGCCGTGGGCTTCGGCCTCGAAGGTCGACACGGCGTGTTCGAGCGTGGCGCGGTCGGCCAGCACCTGGCTCTGGTGCGAGGCCGCTGCGGCGTGTTGGCTGCCCGCCGGACGCGAGGCGAAGTAGCTGTCGGCGGCGCTGTCGGGCAGGCGGGACACCGGCCCGGTAATGCGGATCTGACGGTGCAGAGTGGCCCAGTAGAACAACAGCGCCGCGCGCGGGTTGGCCTGCAGTTCACGGCCCTTCCGGCTCTCGGTGTCGGTGTACCAGCAGAAGCCGTCCTCGTCGAAGTGCTTGAGCAACACCACACGCGCCGAGGGCACGCCATCGGCGTCAGCCGTGGCCAGGGTCATGGCCGTGAAGTCGTATTGCCCCTCGGCGTTGGCGGTTTCGAGCCAGTGTTCGAACAGCGTGTGCGGGTTGTCGGGCAGCTGGTCTCGGGTCAGTTCGACCGAGCCGTAGTCGTTGCGGGTGTCGCGTTGGTCTCGCATGGCGGGTGTCGGCGGTTCGACGGAGAGTGTGGGGCCCCGCAGTGTACACGGCTGCTCCGCGAGGCACCTCGGGTTGCTAGAATCGCGGGCGATTCAGGTCCCGACAACCGCCCCCGGAGAGTGCCATGCCCTCATTCGACATCGTGTCCGAGGTGGACGCCCACGAACTTCAGAACGCCATCGACCAGGTCAACCGCGAGATCGGCAACCGCTTCGACTTCAAGGGCGCTGACGCCAGGGTGGAGCTCAACACACCCACGCTGACCCTGTCTGCGCAAAGCGATTTCCAGGTCAAGCAGATTCGCCCCATGCTGTACGAACGGCTGGCGAAGCGCGGTATCGACGTCCAGTGCCTGGACGAGGGTGCAGTCGAGCCCACCGGCCAGCGGGCGCGTCAACTGATCACGGTGCGCGAGGGGGTCGACAAGGACCTGGCCCGCAAGGTCGTCAAGCTGGTCAAGGACAGCAAACTCAAGGTGCAGGCTGCAGTCCAGGGTGACCAGGTGCGCGTCAGCGGCAAGAAGCGTGACGACCTGCAGAAGGTGATGGCGGTGATCCGCGGGGCCGAACTCGGGCAACCGCTGCAGTTCAACAACTTTCGCGATTGAACCCTTGCCGGTGTCGGCCTGAGCGCGTAGTCTGGCGCCGTTCTCGGGGCGGGGTGGAATTCCCCACCGGCGGTGAACGCACCGGTGGCACAGGTCGCCGTGTGCGGCAGCCCGCGAGCGCTTCGACCGAACCCCTTGGGTTGGTCGAAGGTCAGCAGATCCAGTGAGACTCTGGAGCCGACGGTGAGAGCGCGAAGGGCGCCCGTGCAGCGGGTGCGCTAGTGCGCTCCGACAGTCCGGATGTGAGAGAACGCCGCGCCGATCCGGCGCGCCGCGCGTGCGCGCGGCGTGCGGTCGTGAGCGGCGCCGCCCCGTTGGTTTTCGCAACACGGGGCGCACACATGTCACTTCACAACGCCAACATCGCCTTCATCCGGGCGCGCTGGCACGCCGAGATTGTCGATCAGGCCCTGGTGGGTTTTCGCGCGCGGGCAGCCGAACTCGGCCACCCTGATTCCGGGTTGCGTGTCGTCGACGTGCCGGGTGCCTTCGAAATGCCGCTGATGGCCAAACGGCTCGCCGCCACCGGCGAGGTCGACGCGGTGGTCGCCGCCGCCCTGGTCGTCGACGGCGGCATCTACCGGCACGATTTCGTCGCCAGCGCGGTGGTCGACGGCCTGATGCGTGTGCAGCTCGACACCGACGTGCCGGTGTTTTCGGTCTCGCTCACGCCCCACCACTTCCACGACGGCGAGTACCACCGCAACCAGTTTCACGCCCACTTCGTCGATAAAGGGCGCGAGGCCGCGAACGCCGTCGACGCCCAGCTTGCGGCCCTGGCCGCGCTCTAGATGCTGTCGTCACGAGCCGGATAATCGGCTGTAAACGGCGCGGGCGTCGTACGTCGTACGTCGCACGCTTTGCTGCGCTTCCGCTGCTGGCCTGTACCAACACGTACACTGCGCTGCGGTTCTCGCAAATCGTTCCACGCCGGCGCTGTTTTCGCTCGAGTCTTCAACTCGTGACGACAGCATCCAACAAGCTGTCTCAGGACTGCGTGTGCTGCTGTAGCCAGCGGTCGAGGTGGTTGGCGAAGCGTTGGCGGTCGGCCGGGCTCAGCGGGGCGGCGCCGCCGGTGTCCACGCCGCTGGCGCGCAGGGTGTCCATGAAGTCGCGCATCTGCAGGCGGGCGCGGACGTTGTCGGCGGTGAAGGGCTCACCGCGGGGGCTCAACCCGGTGGCGCCGCGGGCAACGACGTCTGCGGCGAGCGGGACATCCGCGGTGATCACGAGGTCACCCGGCTGACACCGCTGCACGATTTCGTGGTCGGCGACGTCGTAACCGCGGGGCACCTGCACGCCGACCACGTGCGCGGAGCGCGGCAGCGGCAGGGCGTGGTTGGCGATGAACACAGTGCGCATGGCGCAGCGTTCGGCGGCGCGGCACAGCAGCTCGCGCAGCGCGACGGGACAGGCGTCGGCGTCCACCCAGATGGTGCGCTGAGGGGCGTGGTCGTCGGTCACGGTGCTGGGGACACGCGGTTCAGGGGCCGGCGCATGTCAGTTGGCCCCGGCAGTGCGCACGGCCCGGAGCAGGGCGCCGCCGTAGAGATCGTAGCGCGTGTGCGCGGAACGCAGGTCGCCACTCGGTGCGGGCCCGGTCAGGCACGGCGCGGTGCGCGGCCGCTTGACCACCACGCGTCGGGTGGCGACGTTCAGGGCGACGTCGAGCAGTTGGTCGCTGTCGGTGTCGGCACCCGCGAGGAGCTGCAAGCGCTGCATCGCGCGGGCGTTGGCGGCGGTGTGCTTGCTGCGGGGGTACATGGGATCGATGTAGACCACCTCGGGTGCGTCGAGCTCGGGTGCGGCCAACAAGGCGATGGCATCGCCCTCGACCACGGTCATGCGCTCGGCGATGGCGCCGGTGTCCGGGTGCGCGCGCGCCTCGGCCAGGGCCGTGCGCAGTGCCGTGGCCGCCTCGGGCACGCGTTCGATCAAGGTCACGGTGCAGCCGAGCGACGCCAGCACGAAGGCATCGGTGCCGACGCCTGCGGTCGCGTCGACCACGCGGGGCGCCGGCGTGCCCCGCACCCCGACAGCGCGCGCCAGCGGTTGCCCGCGGCCCCCGCCGAACCGGCGCCGGTGCGCCATCCGCCCACCCACGAAATCAACCGTGAGCGGCTCCCCGGCGTGGGGCCTAATCGGGGCGACCCTTGGTGTGGCGGATGTCCTTGCCGTGCACCAGATACACCACGTACTCGCAGATGTTGTTGGCGTGGTCGCCGATCCGCTCGAGGGCCCGGGCGCACCAGCTCACTTCGAGGATGTTTCGGATTTCGCGCGGGTCTTCCATCATGTGCGAGATCAGCAGGCGGGACAGCGAGTCGTATTCGCGGTCGATGTCGCCGTCCTGCTTTGCCGTGCGCAGTGCCGCGTCCACGTCCATCCGGGCAAAGGCGTCGAGCGTGTCGCGCAGCACCGCCTTGACGTGCTCGCCGAGGTGCCGGAGCTCGGCGTAGTAGGCCGGTCGGCGCGGCTGGGTCGAGAGCGACACCGACACGCGACCGAGTTTCTGTGCCTCGTCTCCGATGCGCTCGAGGTCGGTGATGGTCTTAATCACCATCAGCACGAGGCGGAGGTCGGAGGCGGCCGGCTGCCGCAGCGCCAAGACCTGCGTGCACAGCTCGTCGATCTCGACTTCCATGCCGTTGACCTGGTGGTCGGTGTCCAGCACTTCCTGGCCCAACTCGCTGTCGACGTCGAGCAGCGCCTTGAGCCCGTTGGCGACCTGCTGTTCGACCAGGCCGCCCATCTGCAGCACGCGGTTGCGCACGTCCTCGAGCTCTTCGTTGTAGCGGTGCGAGGTGTGTTGGTTGAGGTTCAAATTGTCGACGCCGACTCTGTCCATCAGCCGAACCGTCCTGTGATGTAGTTTTCAGTCAATTGGTGACTGGGGTTGGTGAAGATGTCGTTGGTGGCGCCCACTTCCACCAGGCGCCCGAGGTGGAAATAGGCCGTTCGGTCCGACACCCGCGCGGCCTGTTGCATCGAGTGTGTGACGATGGCGATCGAGTAGTTCTTGCCGAGCTCGTCGATGAGTTCCTCGATTTTCGCCGTGGCGATCGGATCCAGCGCAGAGCAGGGTTCATCCATCAGGATCACCTCGGGGCTCACTGCGATGGTGCGCGCGATGCAAAGGCGCTGCTGCTGACCGCCAGACAGGCCGGTGCCGGGCTTGTCCAGGCGATCCTTGACCTCACTCCAGAGGCTCGCACGGCGCAGGCTTTGTTCGACGATGTCGTCAAGTTGCGATTTGCTTGAGGCAAGCCCGTGAATCCGGGGGCCGTAGGCGACGTTGTCGTAGATCGACTTGGGAAAGGGGTTGGGCTTCTGAAAGACGATGCCGACGCGGGCACGCAGCAGCACCACGTCCTGCGATTTGTCGTAGATGTCCTCGCCGTCCAGCGTGAGCTCGCCTGACACGCGGCAGCTCTCGATCGTGTCGTTCATGCGGTTCAGGCAGCGCAGGAAGGTCGACTTGCCGCAGCCCGAGGGGCCGATCATCGCCATGACCTCGGTCTTGCCGAGGTCCAGGTCGACCCCGTGAATCGCCTGCGTTTCGCCGTAGTGCACGTCGACCGCTGACATGCGCATCTTGGCGTCCTCCACCCGCACGTTGCCCACCGTGCCGTCAAACTGTTCCAACTGACCTTCGAGGTCGGGTGCGGCGGACTCGGCGTGGGCGGCCGGGGTCAGAGGCGCTGTCTCGGTATACGTGGTCATGCGAGAACGTCCGGTGGGGTGGTGCGCGGCTACCAGCTGCGCTCGAAACGCTTGCGCAGGTACACGGCAAACGCGTTCATCATAATCAAAAAGACCAACAGGACCACGATGGCCGCCGACGTGCGCTCGGTGAAGGCGCGCTCGGGGCTGTCGGACCAGAGGTACACCTGCACGGGCAGGACCGTGGCCGGGTCCGTGACGCTGGTTGGCACATCGACGATGAACGCCACCATGCCGATCATCAGGAGCGGCGCCGTTTCGCCGAGCGCCTGGGCCATGCCGATGATGGTGCCGGTCAGGATGCCGGGCATCGCGAGCGGCAGCACGTGGTGGGTGATCGCCTGCATGCGCGACGCACCGAGCCCGAGCGCCGCGTCGGCAATCGACGGCGGCACCGATTTGATCGCGGCGCGGCTCGCGATGATGATCGTCGGCAAGGTCATCAGTGACAGCACGATGCCGCCGACCAACGGCGCCGAGCGCGGCAGGTGCAGGAAGTTGATGAACACGGCCACGCCAAGCAGGCCGAAGACGATCGAGGGCACAGCGGCCAGATTGTTGATGTTGACCTCGATCAGGTCGGTCAGGCGGTTACGCGGTGCGAAGCTCTCGAGGTAGACCGCCGCGGCGACGCCGATCGGGAACGACAACAGGAGCGTCACGATCAGGGTGTAGAAACTGCCCGCCAGCGCCCCGCGGATGCCGGCGAGTTCGGGTTCGCGCGAGTCGCCGCGTTCGAAGAAGGTCCAGTTGAAGCGGGTGGCAATGCGGTCCTCGGCCTCGAGTTGATCGAGCCAGCCAACTTGCACATCCTTGAACCGGCGGTCTTCCTCGGGCACCGCTTGCAACGCGGGGTTCTTGCGGTAAGTGTCGAGGTCGTCGTCCGCGAGCACCCAGAGCGAATAGGTCGTGCCGATCAGCGCAGGGTCGGCCTTCACGCGGTCGGCCAAGGTGAACTCGGCCTGCGCACTGACGAGCTGGTACAGCGCCCGTTTCTGCTTGCGGTTCGTGACGTTCGGGAACATGTCCCGCAAGCCTTGTTTCACGGCACGGCCGTAGCGCGCCTTCGCGATGTCCTCGGCACCGGCGTTGTCAGGCAGGCGCAGCACGTCGGGCATGAGCGGCACGTCGATCTGCACGTAGGTCGAGGTGAACGCCGGTAGCGCCTTGGTGATGATGTTGCCAAGCAGGAAGACGAGAAAGACGCCGCTCGCGACCACCGAGGCGAGGCCCCAGAGCCGGAAGCGTCGCTCGCGCGCGTAGCGCCTGGCGAGTCCTGCACGGACGATTGCAGTGGTGGTCGACATGCCGCGTTACTCGTACTGCTCGCGGTATTTGCGCACCACATGGAGTGCGAACACGTTGAGCAACAGGGTGGTGAAGAACAGCATCAGGCCCAGCGCGAACGCCGCGAGGGTTTTGGCCGAGTCGAATTCCTGGTCGCCCGTGAGCAGGGTCACGATCTGCACCGTGACGGTGGTGACAGCCTCGAGCGGGTTGATCGTGAGGTTGGCCGATAGCCCAGCTGCCATCACCACGATCATGGTTTCGCCGATGGCGCGGGACGCCGCGAGCAGGATCGAGCCGACGATGCCGGGCAGCGCCGCCGGGATCACGACCTGGCGGATGGTTTCGGACTGGGTCGCGCCGAGGCCAAAGGAGCCGTCGCGCATGGCCTGGGGCACGGCCTTGATCACATCGTCTGACAGCGAGGAGACAAACGGGATGATCATGATGCCCATGACCAGGCCGGCCGCGAGTGCGCTTTCCGAGGCGACGTTCAGCCCGATCGACTGACCGAAATTGCGGATCGCGGGCGCCACGGTCAGCACGGCAAAGAAGCCGTAGACCACTGTCGGTATGCCAGCCAGGACCTCCATGACGGGTTTGGCGACCGACCGCACGGCGCTTGGCGCGTATTCGGACAGGTAGATTGCCGACATCAGGCCGATCGGCACCGCCACGATCAGCGCGATGGCGGAGATCAGCAGCGTGCCGACGAAGAGCGGGATGGCCCCGAACGACCCGGAGGCGCCGACCTGGTCTTCGCGGATCGCGGTCTGCGGGCTCCAGACCGTGCCGAAAAGGAAGTCGGTCGGCGGAATCTGACGGAAGAACTGCAACGCTTCGAACAGCACCGACAGCACGATGCCGAGGGTCGTGAGAATCGCGACCGAGGCGCTCGCGGTGAGCACGCCGAGCATGAATCGCTCGACGCTGATGCGCGCGCGCAGGGATCGGGTGATGCGCATGCTGGCGACCGCGGCGCCGGCGATGGCCAGCGCCAGGGCCAGCACCGTGCGCAGGGTGCTCGAACGGACTTGCAGCGCTTGGTAGTGCTCGGCCAGCGCACGCGTGTTCTCGTCGGTCTCCGTGTCGAGCTTGCCACTCTCGAGCAGGTTCTTGGCCTGGTTGAGCAGCAGGTCGACGTTGGTCGCCGCAGCCGTGCTCGGGTCGATTCGCGAGGCCACCTGGCGGTCGATCACCGGGCCCTCGAGCACGCCCCAGAGCACGAGCAGGATCAATGCAGGCACGACACACCAGATTGCCGCCAACGCGCCGTAGTAGCTGGGCAGCGAGTGGAGCTGGCTGACATTGCGCCAACCGCCCACGGTCCGGAGTGAGCGGTGTTTGGCGTAGAGGTAGGCCGCGACCGTCAGTCCGAGCAACAGCAGGATCAAGGAGTAGAGGGTCATGACTTGGGTGTCAGTGGGCGTCCGGAGGGGGCAGCGGGCCGCAGTGTAGCAACGCGGGCATCGGTATCGGACAAAAAATGGCTCGCCGGTGCGGCGAGCCTGCGCTTCGGTCTGTCACCGGCGCCCGATTCAGAGCGCCGTCAGCGGGGTGCCGGACTGCGCACGTGAGGCCACTTCGTCGAGCGCATCGTCGTCGAGCGGGATCAGGCCGCGGTCGGTCAGGTAGCCCTCCGGGCCCATGGTGTCGATGTCGGTGAACTCGGCGACGAACTCGGCCATGCCGGGGATTTGGCCGATGTGCGCTTTCTTGACGTAGAAGTAGAGCGGGCGCGACACGGGGTAGTCGCCGTCGGCGATCGTGTCAAAGCTCGGCTCGACGCCGTCCACCAGTGAGCCCTGCACCTTGTCGGCGTTCTGCTCGAGGAACGAAAAGCCGAACACACCGAGTGCGGCGGGGTTGGCCTCGAGCTTCTGGACGATCAGGTTGTCGTTCTCGCCGGCTTCGATGTAGACGCCATCCTCGCGCACACTGTGGCAATACGCCTTGTACTGGTTCTTGTCAGACTTGCGCATCGCCTTGACGAAGTCGTACTGCTTGCAACCACCCTCGAGCACCAGCTCGGCGAAGGCGTCGCGGGTGCCGGATGTCGGCGGCGGTCCGATTACCTCGATCGACGCGGCAGGCAAATCGGCGTTGACTTCGGACCACAGCGTGTAGGGGTTGTCGATCATGGTCTCCGAACCGTCCGGGTTCGGCACCTGCTTGGCGAGCGCGAGGTACAGGTCCTGGCGGCTCAGGCTGAGTTGCTCGGTGCCCTTGGCGTTGGCGATCGCGATACCGTCGTATCCGATCAGCACTTCGATCACGTCGGTGACGCCGTTGGCCTGGCACTTGTCGAGCTCGGACTGCTTGATCCGACGGGACGCGTTGGTGACATCGGGGGTGTCGACACCGAGGCCGGCGCAGAACAGTTTCATGCCGCCGCCGGAACCGGTGGATTCGATCTTCGGCGTCTTGAATTCGGTGTTGCGACCGAAGCGCTCGGCGACAACGGTGGCAAAGGGGTAAACCGTGGAAGAGCCGACGATTTCGATGTAGTCGCGGCTCGCGATTGCGGACTGGCTGGCCAAGGCGATGGCACCGGCCACCAAGCTGACGGACAGGGTTTTCACAGGGTGTCTCCGAAGGGGATAAACGGTTCTGACGATGCGAGCGCAGTCTAGGGGCCGTATGTGACCGTTATATGACGGTCAAGGTCCGCGCGGTGCCGGACCGAAATCAGCAGGCCCGATCCGGTGGAAAGCGGGCGCTGAAGGTGCTGCCGCGTCCCGGCTCACTGTCAATCAGCAGCTCGCCGCTGTGCCGGCTGACGATGTGCTTCACGATGGACAAGCCGAGACCGGTGCCGCCCGTGTCGCGGGAACGGCCGGCGTCCACGCGGTAGAAGCGCTCGGTCAGGTGAGCGAGGTGCTCTGGGGCGATGCCGGTGCCGGTGTCGGTGACCGAGAAGGTCGGTCGCCCGACCTCGTCACGCGACCAGCGCAGGCTGATGTCGTCCTCGGGTTCGGTGTGGCGCAGGGCGTTGTTGACCAGATTGCGCACCACACTCATCACCTCGGTTGTGCGGCCGCGCAGGCAGAGTCCGGCGTCGAGGTCAAGCGACAGGGTCTGGCCGCGGTAGTGCTCTGCCAGCCGTGTTGCCTCGACGAGGTCCGAGACCTCTGCGGCGACCGCGATGGGTTCGCTCTGCGCGTCGCTCAGGTGCGTGTTCTCGAGGCTGGTCAGGGTCAGGAGGTCTTCGACAATCGCGAGCATGCGGTTGGCTTCGCGGTGCGCACTCTGCAGGGACTGCTCGACGTGGTCTGGCAACGCCGGGTCGTCGGCGAGCAGTTCCAGGTGCCCGGCCACCACGGTCAGCGGCGTGCGCAATTCGTGCGAGGCATTGGCGACGAAGGTCTGGCGCATCTCCTGGGCAGCCATGACCGCCGAGACGTCCTGTGCGACCAGCAGCGCGCCCTCGCCGTAGCGTGACAGGCGCAGTGTCAGGTGGACGCGCTCGTCCTGCGGCGACCGGGCTTGCGTCTCAGCGCCGGGCCGGTTGTGTTGCCAGAGCGCCTGCACGGCCGGATCTCGCAACAGGTTGTCAACGCGCTGCCCGCGATCTGTGGCATTGTCGATGCCAAGGAGATCATGTGCCTTGCGGTTCGCCCACTGGATCTGGCGTTGGTGGTCGACCAGCACGGCGGCGTCCGGTAGCGCTTCGGCAGAGTCGCGGTAGCGCCTCAACAGCCGGCTGATCTCGCGTCGTTGACGCGTGTTCTGGCGGCGCTCTCGGTGAATTTCACTGGCAATGAATGCCCAGAGCCCCTCGTAGACCGACGGCTCCGCGTCTGTGCCGGTGAGCCAACGTGCCACATCGTGGCCGCGCCTGATCTGGTAAGCCGCCAGGCCGAAGCCGCCCAGGGCAATGCACCAGGCCCAGTACCCAGTGACCCCTCCGAGCACCACCGACGTCGCAAGCACCAGCAAGAGTCGGCTGCGCTCGAAGCTGACGGCTCGTTGCATGGACAGGACTCGGTGGGCGTGGGCGGGTCAAACGCCGCAATTGTCAGCCATAGACGGCCGCACCGCAAAGTGGTTGCGTGTTCGGCTGCGACACGGATGCACTCAGGGCATACCGAGCCGGTAGCCCGCGCCGCGCACGGTCTGGATCAACGCGTCGGCGCCGCCGGGCTTGAGCGCCTTGCGCAGCCGCAACACATGCACGTCGACCGTGCGCTCCTCGACCTCCGAGCTGCGGCCCCAGACGTGGTCGAGCAACTGCGCGCGGCTGTAGACGCGCTCGGGGTTGGCGACGAGGAACCTCAGCAGTTGGAACTCGCGTTGACCGAGCGCCACCGGGTCGCCGTCGACGTAGGCGCGGTGGGCCGCGTTGTCGACGGTGAGGTTGGCAAACGCGAGAACACTGTCCTCGCCTGCACCGGTGCGACGCAACAGGGCGTTGATGCGGGACATCAGCTCGCGCGGCGAGAACGGCTTGCCGACGTAGTCGTCGGCGCCAGCGTCGAGCCCCTTGATCACGTCGCCTTCCTCGCCGCGCGCCGTCAGCATGATCACAGGCAGGGCCTTGGTCACAGCGTCCCGGCGCATGCGTTTGATCAACTCGAGTCCGCTGACGCCCGGCAGCATCCAGTCGACCAGCGCGAGGTCGAAGCCCTGTTTGCCGAGCAGCCTCTCGGCCCCGGGTGCGTCGGCGGCGAGCACCGGGGTGTGGCCGCTGCGCGTCAGGGTGATCGCCAGCAGTTCGGCGATCGCGGGTTCGTCTTCGACAATGAGGATGCGCGCTGACATGGACACCAGCCCCAAAATGGATCACGGCATTGTGCCCCGCCGATTGTGACAACGACGTGACCGGACCACGATAGCGCACCGATGGCTTGCCGGCACGCCCGGGATGCCGGAGAATTGCGGGTTCGACGGTGGGCCGTGCCGGTCCTCTCGCGGCGATAGGTCGTAAACCCCGCCAGGCCCGGAAGGGAGCAACGGTAGCGGCTGATTCGGGCGCCGGGATGTGGCTGGCGCGGTGCACCTCCACCGACTACCCCCGCCGGCGCGCCGTGTCCTGCCGGCCCCAGGCGGCATTCGACCCCGATGAGCTACCAAGTTCTGGCGCGAAAGTGGCGGCCCCGGTCCTTTGGTGAGGTGGCGGGGCAGGAACACGTGCTGCGCGCGCTGATCAATGCGCTCGACACCGGCCGCTTGCACCACGCCTACGTGTTCACCGGCACGCGCGGGGTGGGCAAGACCACCCTCGCGCGCATCCTCGCCAAGTGCCTGAACTGCGAGCGCGGTGTCTCGTCAACGCCCTGCGGCGCGTGCCGCGCGTGCACCGAAATCGACGAGGGGCGCTTCCTCGACCTGATCGAAATCGACGCGGCGTCGCGCACGGGCGTCGACGATACGCGTGACCTGCTCGACAACGTCGCCTACGCGCCCAGTGTGGGCCGCTACAAGGTCTACCTGATCGACGAGGTCCACATGTTTTCGCGCAGCAGCTTCAACGCGCTGCTCAAGACGCTCGAAGAACCGCCTGAACACGTGAAGTTCGTGCTCGCGACCACCGATCCGCAGAAAATCCCGGTGACGGTGTTGTCGCGCTGCCTGCAGTTCAACCTCAAGCGCTTCCCGGCCTCGTTGATCGTGGCCCAGTTGACCCGTGTGCTCGAAGCCGAGGCGGTGTCTTTCGATGTGCTCGCGCTCGACACGCTTGCGCAGGCGGGTGAGGGGTCGATGCGCGACGCCATGAGCCTGCTCGACCAGGCGATTGCCTTCGGCAACGGCACGGTCACGGCCGAGGGTGTTCAGCGCATGCTCGGCGTGGTCGACGAGGCCGCCCGCTTCGACCTGCTCGAAGCCGTCGCCGACGAGGACGGCGCGGCTGTGCTGCGCATTGTCGACGCGCTTGACGAATTCGCACCAGACTACGAAGCCCTGCTGGGTGACCTCATCTCGTTGTTGCACGCTGTGGCGATACAGCAAAGCGTGCCGGACGGCGCCAACCCGGCGGTCGCCGACACGCGCCGTCTGCGCGCACTGGCTGAACGTGTCTCACCCGAAGCGGTGCAGCTCAACTACCAGATCGCCGTGCTCGGCCGTCGCGACATGCCGGTGGTGCCGGTCGCGCGGCAGGCCTTTCAAATGACGCTGCTGCGGATGCTGGCCTTCCGCCTCGAGGACGGCGTGTCACCCACGCCCGCCGCAGCGCAGCCATCGACGCCCGCACACGCGGCAGCGGCCCGTGCCGCCCTGGCGCGACCGGCTGCAGCGGTTGCCCCGGTGACGACGCCTGAAACCGCGCCGTCCCAGCCCGGGCCACCAGCCCCTGTGCCGCCGCCGGCCGCGACGCCGCCGCCAGATCAGCTGCCGGAAGCCCGGACGCCGGACGCCCGGACGCCGGAGGCCCGGACGCCGGAGGCCCGGATGCCAACGCCCACACCGGGCTCGGACACGGACCGGCAGCCCATCGCGCTCACGCCGGCGAGTTGGCCGGAGCTGGTGTCACGGCTCGCGCTCAAGGGCATGCCGCACCAGCTCGCGATGCACTGCGTGCCGACGCGGGTGGACGGAGACCGCGTCGCCTTGCGCCTGCCCGAGGCGCACCAGCATCTGGGTGCAGAGCGTTTCGTTCGACGGCTTGCGGACGCGCTCGAGTCCCATTTCGGTCAGGCGGTGTTCATCCAGCTTGAGCTCGGCGAGAGCGAGGTCGCGTCACCGGCTCGGCAGCTCGCCGACGATGCGGATGCACGGCAGCGCCAGGCCGAGGCGGCGATTTACAATGACCCGGTTGTGCAACAGCTGCAGAACCGCTTTGACGCGGAAGTGCAACCCGATAGCATCCGGCCCTTGGACGAGCGACAGGGCGATCAGTGAACGCGAGGAGAACAAGATGAAAGGCGGCATGGCGGGCTTGATGAAACAAGCCCAGAAGATGCAACAGGACATGCAGAAGGCGCAGGAGGAAATCGCCAACCTGGAGGTCGAAGGCCAATCCGGCGGCGGACTGGTCAAGGTGACCATGACCGGTCGTCACGAGCTCAAACGTGTGGTCATAGACGACAGCCTCATGGGCGACGACAAGGAAATGCTCGAAGACCTGGTCGCCGCTGCGGTCAACGACGCGGCCCAGCGGGTCGACAGTGAAACGCAGGCGCGCATGGGCGGTATCACCCAGGGCATGAACATCCCGGGGCTCAAGCTGCCGTTCTGACCCGATGTCCGATTCGCTGCTGACCGACCTGACCGAGCACCTGTGCTGCCTGCCCGGCGTGGGCCCGAAGTCTGCCCAGCGCATGGCCCTGCACCTGCTCGAACGCGATCGCCCGGGCGGCCTGCGCCTGGCCAACACGATGGCGCGCGCGATGTCGGACATCGGCAACTGCGCGCGGTGCCGCACCTTCACCGAGTCTGACGTGTGTGCACGCTGCAGCGATGACACGCGCAACGCGCGGCTGCTGTGCGTTGCAGAAACCCCGGCCGACGTGCTGGCGTTCGAGCGCAGCACCGATTTCCGGGGCCAGTATTTTGTCCTGATGGGCAACTTGTCGCCGCTCGACGGCATCGGACCGCAGCAGATCGGACTCGATCTGCTGCAACGTCGCTTGCAGGCCGAGCCGCTCGACGAGCTGATCCTCGCGACCAGCGCCACCGTGGAGGGCGAGACGACAGCCCAGTACATCGCCGAGATGGCTCGGGTGGCGGGCGTCGCCATCAGTCGGCTTGCACAAGGGGTGCCGCTGGGCGGCGAACTCGAATACCTCGACGGTGGCACCTTGCAACACGCCTTTCGCAGTCGTCAGGCGGTCGAGTAGGGCTTCGGCGGGCCTCGGTGCGTGGTCGGCGTGTCGCGCCGCGGATACCGCGACGCCACCACGTGTCAACGAGCGACGAGATCAACCTTACCCGGATCGAACCCGACGGCCGTCGCCAAAGCGAAACGGTCTGGGGCGGCATGAACCTCATGGACGCAGCCGTCCAGGCTGTCGTCGACGGCGATCGCGGTGGCTGTCTGTCGTGCCAGATCACGATGTCCACGGTTCTGGACGGGCTGGAGATGTGCGTCCCGCCGGTGGACTGAAACGCGCTATTGCCGTTCGGCGCGCGCCAGGGCCGCGCTCACGGACGCGGCTGCACCGGCCGGGTCATCGAGCATGAAGGTGTGTCGGCCCGGCACCCACGCGTGCTGGATCTGCGGGCTCCAACGGGGCCAGACCTCACCGGCTCGGCGGAACCAGCTGTCGGTGTTTCGCCCGCTGAACACCGTGGTCGGCACGGTCAGCCGTCGCAGCACGCGCGGATGGTGGTACGGCATCGTGCAAAAGACATCGGCCTCGAGGTCCCGCGGGCAACGCACCCGCACCCCGTCGGCGTCTGCTGTAAAACCGTACTGCAAGTAGGCCTCGAGACAGCCCGGGTCAAAGCCGCGGTACAGACTGCGCCCGCGCAACCACGTTCGGGTCTGTGACACATCCGGCCACCGTGCAGTCGCCTGCCGCGTCTTGCGCGCCAGGGCGTGAAAACGCAGCAGATTGAGGCGTTCCAACGGCCAGGTCGCGGCCAACATGGCCGGCGGGAACCAGGCCGGGTCCAACAGCACTGCAGCGCTGAAGTGTTCGGGCGCACGGTCCATGAGATCAAACGCCACTGCAGCACCAAAACTGTGCCCGACCAGCACCCAGCGTTTGCCCGGCAACGCCCTGTGCCAGTGTCGACAGGTGGCGAGCACACGGTCAGCAACCGCGTGCCATCCTCGGAACGCGGCTTCCGGTGGGTTTTCACCGTGCCCCGGCAGGTCGATCAGCAGCGTGCCGACCGGGTGGCTGAGCCTCGACAGAAACGGTTCGTAGGCGCGTGAGCAGAGGCCGTTGCCGTGCAGAAACACGACCACCGTGTCGTGTTCGAGGTGCGCCGACCAACCCGAGAGCGTGTCGGCGTCCGACGCGTGCGACCAACGGCGGTAGGCCGACTCGGCGGTCGGGCCCGCAGTCGGCGTCACGGCGGGCGCATCGATGCCCGCAGCCGTCGGCCGCAGTGTCCCGTCACGCTCGGCAGGGGCCACCGGTCGTGTGGCTCGCGTCACCGGCGCCACTCAGGGCAGTAACACGGTGTGAAGCACTCTCAGGTTCGTGGCGAGCGCTGAGCGGGCAAGGGTGATCATGGTGCAGTTTCCAGTTGGTCCACGTGTCGCGGGGGCAGGGTGGTCATGTCAGCGTCAACCCGTCGACGGCGCGTGAGCATGGCCTGGGGGCGACGGCCTCGGGGTCGTGATTCGGAGAAGATGCCGGGTGTGGGGCTCACCGTGCACGCCAGACACACAGCGGGTGTACGGCGCGCGCGTGCGTCGGCACTCAGATGGCGTTCTGCAGGGCGTCCTGAATGTAGATCTCGCGCAGGCGACGCGTGACCGGACCGGGCTTGCCATCGCCTATGGGCGCGCCGTCGAGCGCGATCACCGGCGTCACGAAGCCGGTGGCAGAGGTGTAAAAGGCTTCAACCGCCTCGGCCGCTTCTTCGAGTGTGAAGGCGCGCTCGTCCACGGTGAGCTGCAAGTCGTTGGCGCACTTGAGCACGGTTCGTCGTGTGATGCCTGGCAGGATGTCGTGCCCGAGATTGCGGGTCACGATGCGACCGTCGGCAAGCACGATGTACGCGTTGTTGGACGAGCCCTCGGTGACGCCGATGTCGTCGACCATCCACGCGTCGTCTGCGCCGGCCTGCTTGGCCTCCATCTTCGCCAGTGACGGGTAGAGGAGTTGAACCGTCTTGATGTCGCGCCGCCCCCAGCGCCTGTCCGGGATACTGATCACCGAAATGCCCGTTTCCGCACTGTCTGCAGAAAGGAAATTCTTGTGTTGGGTGAACAGCACCACGGTCTGCTCGGTGTCGGCCGGGGGGAAGGCGAAATCCCGGTCTGCCGCGCCGCGCGAGACCTGCAGGTAGACCAGGCCCTCGGTCACCGCGTTTCGGCTGAGCAACTCACGGTGGATCGCCAGCAGCGCGTCGGCGTCGCACGGCATCGGCATGCCGAGTTCGGAGAGCGAGCGTTCCAGCCGGGCGATGTGCGGCTCGAATTCCACCAGCTTGCCGTCGAGCACGGCGGTGACTTCGTAGACAGCGTCCGCGAACAGGAAGCCCCTGTCGAAGACGGAGATCCGGGCGTCGTGCTCGGGCACGTACTCGCCGTTGACGTAAACGGTGCGGTTCATTTCACCCCCAAAGTGACGGTTGAGCCGGGTACAGGACCGAGCCCTCGACCGCGAGTGGCGGATCGCGGTCCTCGGCGAGCAGCAAGGGGCCGTCGAGGTCGACGGTCTCGGCGTCCTGGGCAACCAGCAGGGCGGGCGCCATGGCGAGCGAGGTGCCCACCATGCAGCCGACCATGATTTGAAAGCCCTGTTCTCGCGCTGCGGCGTGCAGCGCCAGGGCTTCGGTCAGGCCGCCGGTCTTGTCCAGCTTGATGTTGATGACGTCGTACTTGCCGGCCATGCCGGGCAGCGACGTTCGGTCGTGACAGGATTCGTCAGCGCAGATGCGAATCGGACGCGGCACCTCGAGCAGGGCGTCGTCGTTGTCGGCGTGAAAAGGCTGTTCGACCAGCGTCACGCCCAACTCGTCCAGCACCGGCAACAGGGCCAGGTAGTCGTCGCGTGTCCAGGCTTCGTTGGCATCGACGATCAACTCCGCCGTGGGTGCACCGGCCCGGACTGCGCGCAACCGGGGCACGTCTCCGGGGCTGCCGAGTTTGATTTTCAGCAGCGGGCGGCTGCTGTGCTCGCGGGCCTTGGCCTCCATCGCCTCGGCTGTGTCGATGCCGATGGTGTACGCCGTGGTTACCGGCGCGAGCGGGCCGAGCCGGGCCAGCGCGGCGACGCTGGTGCCGCCGGCCTTGGCCTCGAGGTCCCACAGGGCGCAATCGACCGCGTTGCGGGCCGCGCCGGCGGGCAGCGCGCCCTGAAGCGCCTCGCGGGTCAGCGCGTCGCCGCGTGCCGCAAGCGACTCGATCTGATCGACCACCGACGAGACGGTCTCGCCGTAGCGTGCGTACGGCACGCACTCGCCTTGGCCTGTGGCACCCGCGTGCGATGCGCTGACGCGCACCACGTGGGCCTCGGTGCGGCTGCCGCGCGAGATCGTGAAGGCGCCGTCGAGCTTGAACTGCTCGGTGTGCGCGGTCAGGTGCATCAGCGCAACTGCTCGATCAGCGGGCCGCAGCCGGTCTTCATCGGGTCGACCGAGGGCAGCGACAGGGCCTGTGCACAGGCGTCGAGGCAGGCTGCCGTGTCGGCGTCGCCCAGCCCGGAGGTGTTGATTGCGGAGCCGATCACGCGGCAGTCGGGGTTGACCCGCTGGGCGTGCGCCAGTGCACTGTCGTGCACCTGCTGCAGGGTGGGCAGGTCGTAGTGCGGCAGGCCGCGCATGTGGGTGCGAGTGGGCTCGTGGCAGATCACCAGTGCGTCGGGCGCGCTGCCGTGGATGAGCGCCATGGTCACGCCGGAGTAGGACGGGTGAAACAGGCTGCCCTGGCCCTCGACCAGGTCCCAGTGGTCCGGCTCGCCGTCGGGTGTCAGCACCTCAATGGAGCCGGCCATGAAGTCGGCGACGACGGCGTCGAGCGGCACACCCGAGCCGGTGATCAGGATGCCGGTCTGGCCGGTGGCGCGGAAGTCGGCGTCGAAGCCGGCGGCGCGCATGTCGCGCTCCAACGCAAGCGTTGCGTACATCTTGCCCACCGAGCAATCGGTGCCGACGGTCAGCAGACGCTTGCCCGTGCGGCGCTTGCCGTTGCCGATCGGGAAGTCCCGGTCCGGGATGCGCACGTCGAACAGCCGGCGTCCGCAGCGTTCGGCCGTCTCGACCAACACGGGCTCGTCGCGCAACAGGTTGTGCAGGCCGCTGGCCACGTCCATGCCAGCTTCGAGCGCCTGCGTGAGTGCATCCAACCAGGACGCGCTGATCACACCGCCGCGGTTGGCAACCCCCACCACCAGCGTCTTGGCGCCGGCAGCCGCAGCCTCGGCAATGCTCATGTCGCTCAGGCCGACGTCGGTCTTGCAGCCGTCGAGCCGCAATTGGCCCACACACAGGTCAGGGCGCCAATCGCGAATTCCCTTGGCAACCTTGGCGGCCAGGTCGTCGGGAGCGTCCCCCAGGAAGAGCAGGTACGGTGCGTTGATCACGGGGAAATCCTGTGTTGAAAAGTGCGGGCATTGTAATCCAGGCACGTCACCGCCCGTGTGTCGGATTTCGCGCTGCAGAGGCGATTTGGTGCCTGATGGCGATGCCAACCCCGGAGCAGTGATGGGTCCAGCCCTGGCGCGGACGGGCCGGGGGTCGCCGTACCGGCAGCGCACGCGGCGGTTGCCCGCAGCGCGCGCTCAGGACACGCTGGCGTTGGTCTCGGAGTCGGTCAGCAGGCTGACGTAGTTGGCGTAGCGTTGCGCGTCGATCGCGTCTGTCGACACTGCGTCCTTCACCGCACAGGCCGGTTCGTGCCGGTGGCTGCAGTTGCTGAAGCGGCAGCCCTGCGCGGCATCCGCGATCTCGCGAAACCCGCGGGCGATGTCGCGTGGCGGCAGGTGGTCGACGCGGAATTCGCGCACCCCCGGCGAATCGATCACCGCGCCGCCGTCAGCGGTGTCGTACCAGTAGGCCGCCACGGTCGTGTGGCTGCCGAGGCCGGCCTTGGACAGCGCCCCGACGGCGATGTCCCGGTTGGGAACAAAGTGTTGAATCAAGGAAGACTTTCCGACCCCGGACTGGCCCACGAACACACAGGACTGCGCTGCCAGGCGCGCGGCGAGCGGCGCCAGTGTCGCCGGGTCGTGCGCGGCACAGAACACCAGCGGGTAATCCACCCGGGCGTAGCAGGCGAGTTCCGCGCGGGTGGCGGTGAGTGCGTTGCCCTGCAGGAGGTCGGATTTGTTGACCACGAGCACCGGGGCCACGCCAGCCGAAGACGCCGCGACCAGGTACTGGTCGATGATCAACCGGTCGATGCCCGGTGTCGGGGCCGAGACGATGACCATGCAGTCGAAGTTGCTGGCGAGGGTGCGGTCGCGGCCGCGACGGTCTCGCCGCTGGAGTGCGCTGCGCCGCTCGTCCACGGACTCGATGCAGAGGGTGTTGTCGTCGATGCGGCTGCAAGCGACCCAGTCGCCGACCACGGCCTCGTCGCCGCGGGTGCGCGCGCTCGCCGCACTGACGCCGCCGTCCGCCGTTCGAACGAGGCGGTGCGCACGGTGGTGGGCGATGACGCGGGCTCTGACGTTGACGTGCTTATCCTGCCTCTGGGCTACACTGCGCAGTGAGTGGTCGAAGACGGGCAGCACTATACTGGCCCGCGACCGGTCGCTCCAATTCGCCTGCGACGACGAGACTGATGGGTACCCCCGACGCGTCCAATCTGATCTGGATCGACCTCGAAATGACCGGGCTGGACCCCGATCGGGACGCCATCATCGAGGTGGCGACGATTGTCACCGACGCCCAGCTCAACAACCTCGCCGAGGGACCGGTGCTCGCCGTGCACCAGAGTGACGCGGTGCTCGACGCCATGGACGCGTGGAACCAGACCCACCACGGGCAATCCGGGTTGATCGAGCGTGTCAGGCACAGCAGCCTGGACGCCGCGACCGCCGAGCAGCAGACGCTGGCGTTCCTGCATGAGTGGGTACCGCCGGGGGTATCGCCGATGTGTGGCAACAGCATCTGCCAGGACCGGCGCTTTCTCGCCCGGCTGATGCCCGAGCTCGAGGCCCATTTCCACTACCGCAACCTCGACGTGTCGACGCTCAAGGAGCTGGTTCGCCGGTGGTCGCCCGACACCTTGTCGCAGTTCAGCAAGCGGGGCACGCACCTCGCCCTGGACGACATCCGGGAGTCGATTGCCGAATTGCAATTCTACCGGCGCAGCGTCCTCTCCATCTGACGGCGCTGCAACGGGACGCACCGGCCCCGCCGGCCACGCCTGCACTGCGCGTCGAGCGGAGCCGGTGGGTGGGGCCAGAACCGCGTATACTGCCCAACGGCACTCCAGGCGTGGCATACCGCCACTGTAATGCGTGAAGAATCGAACTATTTCGCGGCGTCGGACTCACTGTAGGTACGTGGACAAACACAGTGGGTGAGTCGGTCTCAGACAACGAGCTGGTGCTGCGTGTCCAGCGAGGCGACAAGGCAGCGTTCGACCTGCTGGTGATGAAATACCAGAACAAGGTCGCGAGCCTGGTTGGACGCTACCTGCGCGAGCCGGCAGACGTGGCGGATGTGTGCCAAGAAGCGTTCATCAAGGCCTACCGGGGCCTCGGGAACTTTCGCGGCGACAGCGCATTCTACACGTGGTTGTACCGGATTGCCGTCAACGCGGCGGTCAACCACATTGCGACGCGCAACCGCCGACCGCAAGGGGCGTCGCTTGATGTCGAGGACAGTGGGCTTGCTCAGACCGTGGAGAAGCTTCACGAGCTGGCGAGCCCTGACCACCAGGCGTCGACGGACGAGCTGGCCGAGACGATTCGAAATGCGGTGGAAGGTTTGCCGCCGGACCTTCGCACGGCGATCACGCTGCGCGAGTACGACGGCTTGTCCTACGAGGAGATTGCGACGGTGATGGAATGCCCGATCGGAACGGTACGGTCGCGCATATTTCGTGCACGCGAAGCGATAGAAGCCCAGATTGAACCGGTGTTGCACGCCAACACGGAGAGTGGAAGATGAACGAACAAGACCGCGCCGATTTGTCAGCGTTTTTTGACGAGGAACCTGTCGACCTCGACCGTGCGATCCGGCTGCTGAACACCGACGTCGGCCGCGACGCGTGGGAGCGCCAGTGTCTGGTGCGCGACGCGCTGCGCGGGGAGCCGCTGACCGGCGCATCGTGTGACATGGTGTCGCGCGTGCGCGGCGCGCTCGCGGACGAGCCCGTGATCTTCAACCCCGGCGCGCGGGCTCCGAATGTGTCGCTTGGCGCGCCGGTGACGCGCAACCGGCAGTTTGCCGGCCTGGCGCTGGCGGCAACGGTGGCCGGCGTGGCTTTTCTGGGCCTGACGCAGTTCAACCAGGCACCGCCGGGCAGTCAGGTCGCGGGTGGCGCGACACCGTCTGCTGCCGATTTTCCCCCGGTCAACGGCATCGGCGGCGCGGTTGTCGCCACGGACGTTCGCCCGGTGACCCGAATCGTCGACGAGAACGAAGATCTTTCTGAAAACCGCCCTGCGGTAACGCCGTCACAGCCGTGACGGCAGGCGGCCGGGTCACACCCGTGCTGCGTGTCCCCCCTTCCGATCCCACACATCCCCTCGACTGCCGACTGAGTCACGGCGGGCGCACGGGCGTGCGTCGATGGCATGCCCGGTCGGGCAGCAGGTCGGCGCAGCAATTGCAGCGGTGGGTGCCGGGGTCGACTGCGTCTCGCCCGTTGCCGATTGCGCTGCGCTGACAGGCCGGTTGCTCAGGCGCGGTGAACACTGACGTGTTACGCGTGTCTGACACCCCGACAACGAACACCGGCGCCGGGTTGGGTTGACCCGACCGCGCCACTCAACTTTCAACAGGACCTTGCCATGGTGCGCATGCTAATCGCTGGAGTGTTTCTGATTTTTTCCTGGGCCGGCCTGGCCAGCGCGGCGTCCATGGGGCTGCCGGATTTCACCGAGCTGGTCGAGGAAAACCACCCGGTTGTCGTCAACATCAGCACGACGCGCTCACAGAGCGGCAGCGGGCCGCAGTTGCCGCCCGGGATCGAGTGGCCCGACATCGAGGGCACGCCGTTCGGCGAGTTGTTCCGAAAGTTCTTCGAGGAACAGGAGCGCGGTGGCGGCGAAGGCAACCGCCGCGAGACCCCGTCCTCGCTCGGCTCGGGTTTCATCATCTCGGACGACGGGTACGTGCTCACCAACAACCACGTGGTCGATGGCGCAGAACAGGTCTTCGTGCGCCTGCACGATCGCCGCCAGCTCGCCGCCGAGGTGATCGGCACCGATGAGCGCAGTGACGTGGCCGTACTAAAGATCGAGGCCGAGAACCTGCCAGTCGCCAAAATCGGTGCGTCCAAATCGCTGAAGGTGGGTGAATGGGTGCTCGCGATCGGCTCGCCCTTCGGATTCGATCACTCGGTGACCGCTGGTATCGTCAGCGCGAAGGGGCGGTCCCTGCCGCGCGAGAACTACACCCCCTTCATCCAGACCGATGTCGCCATCAACCCGGGCAACTCGGGCGGACCGCTGTTCGACCTCGAGGGCCGTGTGGTCGGTGTGAATTCCCAGATATACAGCCGCAGTGGCGGATTCATGGGTCTGTCGTTCGCGATCCCCATCGAGGTGGCCATGGACGTGGCTGAGCAGTTGCGCGACAACGGCCGGGTCTCGCGTGGCTGGCTCGGCGTGGTCATCCAGGAGGTGACCCGCGAACTGGCCGAGAGCTTCGGCATGGAGCGGGCACGCGGCGCCCTGGTGTCACAGATCGTGCGTGGCAGCCCGGCTTCACGCTCGGACATCGAAGTCGGCGACGTGATCGTTGAATTCAACGGCGAGCCGGTGCCGACCTCGAGCAGCTTGCCGCCACTCGTGGGCCTGGTGCGCGCCGGCACGGACGCCGAGGTCGTTGTGCTGCGTCGGGGTGAGCGTACGGTGCTGGCCGTGACCATCGGCGAACTGCCCGGTCAGGAAGAACTTGCCAACGCCACCGGACGCGGGGTCGAGCCCAAGCCGACCGCCACCCGTCTCGGCGCGGTTGTGGCGGAGCCTGACGACACCCAGCGCGAGGCCGCTGGCGTGCCTGAGGGCGGTGTCATCGTCACCGAAGTCAAGGACGGTGGGCTCGCCGACCAGGCGGGCATCGAGCCCGGAGACATGGTGCTCATGCTCGGCAGCGACAAGGTCGACAGCGTGTCCGACTTTGATCGGCTGGTCGAGGGGTTGCCGACCGGTAGTTCGGTCGCCGTGCTGGTCCACCGCGGCGCGAACCCGCTGTTCCTGCCCCTTCGCTTGCCGGAGTAGCGAGTTTCGGCCAAACTGGACGGTTTGATCTGTGGGTGACGTGTGTGCAACCCCGCCGTGTGCTGAAGCTCGATTCCCCGGCACCGTCCGTCTCCGATCGGCGCGATCGCGTGCCGATCACGCTGCTCGGGCGGCGCGGCTGTCACCTGTGTGACGACGCGTCGCTCGCGCTCTCGGCGCTGGCTGACACGCTGGGCATTCAGGTGATCGAGACCGACGTCGACCACGACGCGGCTCTGCGTGCCCGATTCGACGTCCACGTCCCCGTGCTGCTGCACGGCGACACCGAAATCTGCCGGCACGCGCTGGACATACCCGCGCTGGAACGCCACCTCGCGACCCTGCTGCGCCGAGACCCGTCATGCAGAACCTGATTCGCAATTTCTCGATCATCGCGCACATCGACCACGGCAAATCCACCCTGGCTGACCGCTTGATCCAGCTCTGCGGTGGCCTCAGTGAGCGCGAGATGGAAGCCCAGGTGCTCGATTCAATGGACATCGAGCGCGAGCGCGGCATCACCATCAAGGCCCAGGCGGTGACCCTCGACTTCAACGCGGCGGACGGCAACACCTATCAGCTCAACATCATCGACACCCCGGGGCACGTCGATTTTGCCTACGAGGTGTCGCGCTCCCTGTCGGCCTGCGAGGGCGCCATGCTGGTGGTCGATGCCTCGCAGGGTGTGGAGGCGCAGAGCGTCGCCAACTGCTACACGGCGGTGGAGCTGGACCTGGAAGTCCTGCCGGTGCTCAACAAGATCGATCTGCCCGCGGCGGACCCGGACCGGGTGGCCGAGGAGATCGAGGAGATCATCGGCATTGATGCGACCGGCGCGCTCGGCATCAGCGCCAAGACCGGCGAGAACGTGCCGGCTCTGCTCGAGCAGATCGTCGAGCACATCCCGTCTCCCAACGGCGATCCCGTCGCGCCGCTCAAGGCGCTCGTCGTCGATTCGTGGTTTGACTCCTACGTCGGTGTGGTCACTTTGGTTCGCGTCATCGAGGGCTGCCTGAACCGACGCGACAAGTTCCAGTTCATGTCGACGGGACGGAGCTACACCGCCGATCAGGTGGGGTTCTTCACGCCCAAGCGGCTGCCGCAGGACCGCTTGGCCTGCGGTCAGGTCGGCTACGTGATCGCGGGGATCAAGGAGATCGACTCCGCTCGGGTCGGCGACACCATCACGTTGGCCAGCAACCCGGCGACAGAGGCCCTGCCGGGTTTTCGCGAGGTCACACCGAAAGTGTTTGCCGGTGTGTTTCCGGTGAGCTCCGACGATTACGAGAACTTCCGCGATGCGCTGGAGAAGCTGCGGCTCAACGACTCCTCGCTCGCCTACGAGCCCGAGTCCTCGGCGGCGCTCGGGTTCGGCTTTCGCATCGGTTTTCTCGGCATGCTGCACATGGAGATCGTGCAGGAACGCCTCGAACGGGAATACAACCTCGACCTGATCACCACCGCGCCGACAGTGGTCTACGAAATCGCCGACACCAAGGGCGTCGTACGGTCGATCAACAGCCCCTCCGAGCTGCCGCCGCCGAACGAGATCGCCGAGCTGCGCGAGCCGATCATCGAGGCCAGCATCCTGGTGCCGCAGGAGTATGTCGGCGAGGTCATCAAGCTCTGCGTGGAAAAACGCGGCGTACAAAAGCGAATGCAGTACGTGGGGCGACAGATTTCACTCGGGTACGAGTTGCCCTTGAGTGAGGTGGTGCTGGATTTCTACGATCGGCTGAAAAGCTGCAGCCGTGGCTACGCCTCCTTCGAGTACAGTTTCCTGCGTTTCGAACCGGCGGACCTGGTCAAGGTGGACGTCCTGATCAACGGCGACAAGGTCGATGCGCTGGCGATCATCCTGCACCGCGCGAAGGCACAGACACGGGGTCGGGACCTGGTCGAGAAGATGAAAGAGATCATCCCGCGGCAGATGTTCGAAGTCGCCGTGCAGGCGGCGATCGGCACGCATATCATTGCGCGTTCCAACGTCAAGGCGCTGCGCAAAAACGTGTTGGCAAAGTGCTACGGCGGAGACGTGTCGCGCAAGCGCAAGTTGCTGGAAAAACAGAAAGCGGGCAAGAAACGCATGAAGCAGATCGGCAGTGTCGAGATTCCGCAAGAGGCCTTCCTGGCCGTGTTGAAGGTGGACTGAGCCGATGACATTCGACTTCGAGATCCTGCTGGTCGGGCTGACCGCCGTCTCAGGCCTGATCTGGGCCTTGAACGCGCTGGTCTTCAAGAGCGACGGCGCCATGGCGGAGTACGGCCGGTCGTTCTTCCCCGTGCTGCTGTTCGTTGTCCTGTTGCGCTCCTTCATCGTCGAGCCGTTTCGCATCCCGTCGGGCTCGATGATCCCGACCTTGCAGATTGGCGATTTCATTCTGGTGAACAAGTTTTCCTACGGCGTGCGCCTGCCGATCGTGCACACCAAGGTCATCGATCTCGGGTCACCCGAGCGTGGTGACGTGGTGGTGTTCCGCTACCCGGATAACCCCCAGATCGACTACATCAAGCGTGTGATCGGGGTGCCGGGTGACGAGATCGCCTACCGGGACAAGCAGGTGTTCGTCAACGGCGAGCCCTTGCCGGTGGAGGTGGTGGGGCCGGTCAACGATCCGAGCGGGCGTGGTATCCAGACGCTGGAACTCAAGGAAACGCTGGGGGATGAGCCCCACCGCACACTCGTGCAGAACACCCCGTTTCGACGGCAGATCCAGACCACCGTACCGCCGGGCCAGTATTTCGTGATGGGCGACAACCGCGACAACAGTGCCGACAGCCGTATGTGGGGCACCGTGCCTGAGGAAAACCTCGCTGGCCGGGCCTTTTTCATCTGGATGAATTTCAGCAAGCAACCTGGAATGGATTTTGATGTGGATTGGAAACGAATTGGTTCCCGCATCCACTGAATCCGAGGTTGGCGTGAAAAATCAGGCAGGTCGTGTCAATTTACTCACTCTCATGGGCGTGGTCGCTCTGTGCGTTTTGGTCGTGGTTGGAATGAAGGTGGCACCGTCCTACCTTAACTATTGGTACATCCAGGCTGCAGTTGAATCGGTTCACGCGTCGCCGCCGCGTTCCTCCGATACTGACGCCGATGTGTACAGGCGTCTTGAACGCCACATGCAAGACAACGCGGTGTACGGCATCGAACCCGAAGAGGTGGTCACGATCACAGGTCGCGGCCCCAAGCGGCGCATCTTTGTGGACTACGAAGTGAAGATTCCGCTGTTTTTCAACGCTTCGCTGGTGTTCAACTTCGGCGAGAACGCCGACAGCGAACCGGGATGAGCCCGGCTCGCTAAACTGAGCGCGTCACCGTCCGTCTGGCGCCCAAGCTCCCAGGGGTACCCGAAGCCCCGATCCGCGCGTGAGGACACGCTACAATGGCGCATGTCCAACCCCCTCTCCGATCTGCAAGCGCGCCTCGAGTACCGTTTCGCCGATCCGCAGCTGTTGACCGCCGCGCTCACGCACCGCAGTGCCGGGGCGGCAAACAACGAGCGCCTCGAATTCCTCGGTGACAGCGTCCTGAGCTGTGCCATATCGGCTGCGTTGTTCCGCCTTCGGCCAGACCTGTCCGAAGGCGACCTGAGCCGGTTGCGCTCGCGCCTGGTGCGCGGCACCGCGCTCGCCGTGATCTCGGCCGAGCTCGGCCTGCCCGGGTTGCTGATCATGGGGCAGGGCGAATTGCGCAGCGGCGGATTTCAGCGCGAGTCCATCCAGGCGGACGCCTTCGAGGCGGTGCTCGGCGCGGTTTTTCTCGACGGTGGCTTTGCCGCCTGCGAGCGCGTGATCTTACGGCTTTACGCTGCGCGCCTCGCCGACCTGCCGGACACCGCGACCCTGAAAGACCCGAAAACGCGCTTGCAGGAGTGGTTGCAGGCGCGCGGTGTGGCGTTGCCCAGCTACGAGCTGGTCGGCAGCGCCGGCAAGGCGCACGAACGGCAGTTCACTGTGGCCTGTCACGTCGCACACGCCAATCTGCGCGTGGAAGCGCGTGGCAGCAGCCGCCGCAAGGCCGAGCAGTGTGCTGCCGAAACCGCGCTTGACGCCCTGACCGACAGCAGCGGAGGCACCGCATGACGCGCGACGACAGGACCAGATTCGGCACAGTCGCCCTGGTCGGACGGCCAAACGTGGGCAAGTCCACCTTGCTCAACCGCCTGGTGGGTGAACGCGTGAGCATCACCGCGCACCGACCCCAGACCACGCGGCACGCCGTGCGCGGCATCGCGACCTGGGGCGAGGTGCAGGCCGTGTTTGTCGACACGCCGGGCATCCACGGCGGTGGCAACCGCGTGCTCAACCGCGTGCTCAACCGCACGGCGCGCGGGTCGCTCTCGGATGTCGACCTCATCGTGATGTTGGTACAGGCTCCCGTGTTCGAAGCCGACGACCAGCTCGCTCTGGACGCGGCCCTGCGCAGTGGCCCGCCAGTGATCCTTGCGGTCAACAAGATCGACCGGGTCAACAACAAGTCGGCGCTGCTGCCATACCTGCAATCGCTTCCGCGGGTGGCCGAGCTCGCCGAGGTCGTGCCGGTCTCGGCGCGCAACGGCGACGGCATCGAGGCACTCAAGGCCTGCTTGATCGCACGGCTGCCCGAGGGCGAGCACGCCTACGAGGCCGATGCCCTGACCGACAAGAGTGAACGGTTCCTGGCCGCCGAACTGATTCGGGAACAGCTGACCCGGCAACTCAACGAGGAGCTGCCCTACGCGATCACCGTGCAGATCGAGCAGTTCGATGCCAGCCCGAGCGGCTACCGCATTCTGGCGGCCATTTGGGTGGAGCGCGAGAGCCAGAAAGGCATCGTGATCGGGCGCCAGGGCAGCAAGCTCAAGGCGGTCGGCACGCGTGCACGCGCACGCATGAGCGAGCTGTTTGGCGTGCCAGTGCACCTCGAACAGCGGGTCCTGGTCCGGCGTGACTGGTCGGACGACCACGATGCCCTGCAGTCGCTTGGCATCAGTGATTGAGCTCGATCCAGCCTGGGTGCTGCACACGCGCGACTACCGCGAGACGAGCTTGCTGGTGGACCTCTTCGGCTTGCGAACCGGCCGGTGTCGCGTGGTTGCAAAAGGCGCGCGACGGGGTAAACGCAGTCAGCGGGCCGTGCTGCAGCCGTTCCGCCCGCTGTTGTTCTCGGCGGTGGGGCGAGGTGAACTGCGCACCCTGACCGCCGTGGAAGACAGCGGCCCGGTGGTGCCGTTGGCCGGCATGGCACTGGCGTGCGGCTTGTATCTGAACGAACTGGTGCTCGCGCTGCTGCCCGCGGGCGATGCCTCGCCTGAAGTCTTTGCTCAGTATGGCACCTCGATTGCCACCATTGCGGCAGGTGAGCCAGCGGGGCCGGCCTTGCGTATCTTCGAATTGACCGTGCTTCTCCACCTGGGGCTGGCGCCGGCCTTTGACGTGACCGCTGGCACCGCGCAGCCCATCGAAGCCGAACGCGATTACGGCCTGTACCGCGACGGCATCGAGCCGGCCTCCGACCAACCGGCGGCGTGTGTCGTGTCCGGGGCGGCGCTGCTGGCGTTGGCGCAACGCGACTTCAGCGTCCACCGTGCAGAGCAACGCAAGCTGCTCGCTGCCCTGTTGCAGGAACCGCTCGGTCACCGCGAACTGCGCAGCCGGGCCCTGTTGCAGGAGTTCCGCGCCCTGGCCGCTCAGCCTGGTCTGCAACGCGACCAGCCGCCCCCCGAGGCGTCGGAGCAACAGGGACATGGCTGAGCCCACACTGCAGGCAGCCGCCCTGGCGTGCCTGATGACCGGTGACCCGGTGGAGAAATGCCGCGCGGTCCGGGCGCTCGCCGCGTCGGTGTCGGCCGGCGCCTGGGACGAGCGTCCCGGCGACGCGGTCCCCGACAGACTGTCGGTCCCGGGTCGTCCGGACAAGCCTGAGCTGGTGCACCCGGCTGCGGTGAAAAAGCGTGGGCCCGGTTCGGCGGTCGGCCGTGCCAGCCTCTACCACGCGCTGGCCCACATCGAGTTCAACGCGATCAACCTGGCACTCGACGCGGTCTACCGTTTCACCGGGTTGCCCCGTCGCTTCGCCGCCGACTGGATGCGGGTGGCTGACGACGAGTCGCGCCATTTCCTGATGCTGACGGATCACCTCGCCGAGTCGGGCTACGCCTACGGTGACTTTCCTGCCCACAACAACCTCTGGGAGATGGCCGTGCGCACCGACTTCGATCCGATGGTGCGTATGGCGCTGGTGCCGCGGGTGCTCGAGGCACGTGGACTGGACGTCGCCCCGGGCATGATCGACAAGCTCGAGGCGGTCGGTGATCCGCGGGGTGCTGCGATTCTGCGGGTCATCCTGCGGGACGAAGTGGAGCACGTGCGCATTGGCAACCGGTGGTTTCTCCACCACTGCGAAGCGCGGGCGCTCGACCCGCGGGCGACCTTCCGGGACCTGCTTCGGCGGCACACGCGCGGGTTTCTCACCGGCCCGTTCAACGAGCGCTATCGCAAGCAAGCCGGTTTCACCGACGCCGAGTTGGCGGACTTGCGAGACATCGAGGCGGAGTTTGTCGCTCAGGTGCGCGACGGGTTGCGCTAGGGGCTCGGTCCGGGCGGCCAGTGGGCCAGGCGGACGCCGTGGTCGTCGAGCAGGGCGACGGTGGCGCCGCCGGGCAGCCACTCACCCAGCACGTGGCGCGTGCCGTCGCCGCAGCGGTGCGTGCCCGGCCGGTGAGTGTGGCCGTGAACCAGCCAGTCGGCCCGGTGCTCCCGCAGCGCTGCCGCGCAGGCCGCGGGGTGAGCGTCGGTGAGTGCGAGCTGCTTGGCGGCGGTCTTGGCGCGGCTCTCGGCACGCAGGGCCTTGGCCTGGGCTTGCCGGTCTGCCAGCGGTTGTGCCAGGAAGGCGCGCTGCCACTCCGGCGTTCGCACCGCGGCGCGCACGGCGAGGTAGTCGGTGTCGTCAGTGCAGAGCGTATCGCCATGCATCACCAGCGCACGGTGTGCGCCGAGCTCGACAACCGCGGTGTCGGCCCGGTCCAGCGTCGCGCCGACACGCCCCGCGAAGTCCTCGCCGAGCAGGAAGTCGCGGTTGCCGTGCATCAGGGTGACCGCGACCCCACGCGCCGACACGGCTGCGAGTGCGTTGAGAAACGGGGCTGCCCAGTCCACCGTGTCGTCGTCACCGACCCAGGCCTCGAACAGGTCGCCGAGGATGTACAACGCCGTCACGTCGTCCAGCGCCGTCTCGAGGTAGCGCACCGCAAGTGCCTGGGTATCAGGGGCACTCGGATCCAGGTGCAGGTCGGATATCAGTGCGACGCGGGTCGGCGGCACCGGGTTGGATCAGTCGTCGACCGTGGCGGTCACGATGAGCACTTCTTCGAGCGGCACGTCACCGTGGTGGCCGACGCTGCCCGTCGGTACCGCGACGATCTGGTCAGCCACGTCCATGCCCTCGACCACGTCGGCGAACACTGCGTAGCCCCAGCCGTTGGGGTTCGGCGCGGTGAAATCGAGGAAGGCGTTGTCCACGACATTAAGAAAAAACTGTGAGGTCGCCGAATGCGGGTCCGAGGTGCGCGCCATCGACAAACTGCCCCGCACGTTCTTCAGCCCGTTGTCGGCTTCGTTCTTGATCGGCGCACGCGTCGGTTTCTGCTGCATGCCGCTCGAGAATCCGCCACCCTGGATCATGAAACCCGGGATAACGCGGTGAAACAGGGTGCCGTCGTAGTGGCCGTCGGCCACGTACTGCTTGAAGTTGGCGCAGGTTTCCGGCGCGCTGTCTTCGTGCAGTTTGATCTTGATGTCACCGAGGCTGGTGGAGAACGTAATCATGGTCGTGTGGTCTTGAAAACGGGAAAGTGGAGAGTGCTGGTTGCGGCGGCGGCAGGGCGGCGGCGTGTCGCTCGGGCCGAGCTCGGCAGTGCACGTGACAGCCGGTCCAGCGGAATGCGTCGCAGTCTACCAGAGCATCCGGTAACATTTTCGGTTTCCACACCGTTGCGCCCCAGGCATGTTGACCCTCTACAACACGCTCAGTCGGACCAAGCAGGCCTTCGAGCCGCTCGAGCCCGGCAAAGTCAAGATGTACGCCTGCGGTATCACGATCTACGACCGGTGCCACATCGGTCACGCCCGGGCCCTGATCACCTACGACATCATCTGCCGCCACCTGCGTGCGACCGGGTGGGACGTCACCTACGTGCGCAACATAACCGATGTCGACGACAAGATCATTGCGCGCGCCGAAGCCAATGGCGAGGCCATTGACGCGCTGACCGAACGCTACATCGCGGCAATGGACGAGGACGCGGCGGCGCTCAATGTGTTGCCGCCCGACCAGCAACCGCGCGCGACCCAATGGATCGACCGGATGATCGAGCTGATCGAGACACTGATCGACAAGGGCCATGCGTACCCGGGAGACAACGGTGATGTTTACTACGCCGTCGACACCTTCGATGGCTACGGCAAGTTGTCGGGCCGCACGTTGGCAGACCAGCGCGCCGGCGAGCGCGTGGCTGTCGACGAACACAAACGCGACCCGCTCGATTTCGTGCTCTGGAAAGCGGCGAAGCCCGGTGAGCCCGCCTGGGACTCGCCCTGGGGGGCGGGCCGGCCAGGGTGGCACATCGAGTGCTCCGCGATGGCCAAACACACCCTCGGGCCGCAGTTCGATATCCACGGTGGCGGTTCGGACCTGATCTTTCCGCACCACGAAAACGAAATCGCGCAGTCGGAGGCGGCGAACGGGTGTGCGCTGGCCAACTATTGGCTGCACAACGGCATGATCACGCGCGACGGCGAAAAGATGTCGAAATCGCTCGGGAATTTCGACACGGTTCGCGACCTGCTGGCGCACCACACCGGTGAGGAAATCCGGCTGTTCGTGGTCGCCGCGCAGTACCGCTCGCCGCTGGCCTTTGTTGCGAGTTCACTCGACCAGGCGCGCGCCTCGCTGACCCGCTTGTACAGTGCCTTGCGCGACGCGCCAGCGGCCGATGACGCAGCGCTCGACGTCGACGCCGTGGCGCGCTTCGACGTCGCGATGAACGACGACTTCAACACGCCGGTGGCGTTGGCTGTGTTGTTCGAGCTGGCCGGCACGGTCAACCGGGCCTTGGCCGACGGAGACCCCGCCGGTGCCGTCACTGCGGCGCACACGCTGCGCAGTCTGGGCCAGCGGCTTGGCCTGCTGTACCTCGACGCCGAGGCCTACTTGCAGCGCGACACCGGTTCGGCCGGGCTCTCGGCGGCGCGTGTCGACGAGCTGGTCGCCGAACGCATCGCGGCGCGCGGTGCGCGCGATTTCGCCCGCGCCGATGCGATTCGTGACGAATTGACGGCGGCGGGCATCACGCTCGAGGATGTTGACGGGCAGACACGGTGGCGGCGGGGCTGACGGCGGTTCAGGGAGCGTGGGGCTGCATTGAACCTCTTGCGATCCCGGCGTATACTCACTCGGCTTGGCAGCTTGTTAACTGTCTCGACGGGGCATGGCGCAGTCTGGTAGCGCATCTGGTTTGGGACCAGAGGGTCGCAGGTTCGAATCCTGCTGCCCCGACCACTTGCCGCGTGCGCTGAACGCGTGCGTATGGCAGGGTGGCGCACAACGGCGCTGTGAACGCCGGGGTGTGCCACGATAATGCGCTCGTAGCTCATCTGGATAGAGCATCGGCCTTCTAAGCCGAGGGTAGCAGGTTCGAGTCCTGCCGAGCGTGCCAGTTTCAGTGGTGGGCGTAGCTCAGTTGGTAGAGCACAGGGTTGTGATCCCTGTTGTCGTGGGTTCGATCCCCATCGTCCACCCCACTTTTTTTCAGCCCGACTCAGGTCGGGCTTGTTTGTGCTCGGACCGCCGAATTGCGATCCGCGCCAAGGCTCAAACGGGCGTCACCGTCGCTGTTGTCGGTGCTGCGCGGGGGTGAATCACGATCTCAAGGGCGAGAGTGGCGGAATTGGTAGACGCGCTGGATTTAGGTTCCAGTGGGGTAGCCCCCGTGAGAGTTCGAGTCTCTCCTTTCGCACCAACAAATGTCCGTCGGCCAGCCCCGCTGGTTTGACGCTAAACCATCGAATCAGTTAGAGGAAGACCATGCAAGTCACCGTCGAATCGAGCGAGGGCCTGCAGCGCACGATCGCCGTTTCAGTGCCAGCTGAGAGGGTTGATACGGCTGTCGATCAGCGCCTGCAAGAACTGCGTAAGAGCGCCAAGATCAACGGGTTCCGGCCCGGTAAGGTGCCGATGCAGGTGGTGCGCAAGCGCTACTCCGGGCAAGTTCGCCAGGAAGTGGTGGGCGAGTTGATCCAGAGCACGTACCAGGAGGCCATTGAGCAGGTCAACCTGCGCCCGGCCGGCTGGCCCAGTGTCGAGCCCGCCGACAGCGACGGCGACGACTCGGGTGAGTTCGCGTACAAGGCGACGTTCGAGGTCTACCCCGAGGTCAACCTCGCCCCGGCCAGCGAGCTCGCGCTGGATCGGCCGACGGCCGACGTACAGGACAGCGATGTCGAGGACATGATCGACACACTGCAGAAGCAGCGCACAACCTACGAAGTGGTCGAGCGCGAGGCACAGGACACGGATCAGGTCATGATCGATTTCACCGGCTTTATCGACGGTGAAGCCTTCGAAGGTGGCACTGCCGAGGGCGCTCCTCTGGTGCTTGGCTCCAACACCATGATCGACGGCTTCGAGTCCGCGATTGTCGGCCTCTCCGCGGGCGACGAGAAACGCATCCAGGTCACATTCCCCGAGGCGTACCACAACGCCGAACTGGCCGGTAAGCCGGCTGAGTTCGACATCAGGGTCAACGAGGTGCGCGCGGCCGACGTGCCCGAGCTCGACGACGAGTTTGTCAAGGCGTTCGGCGTCGAATCCGGCGGACTGGATGCACTCAAACAGGACATCCGGTCCAACATGGAACGCGAATTGCGCGGTTCAGTGGAACAACTGGTCAAGCAGAACGTCATGGATGGGCTGATCGAGCAGAACGAGGTCGAGCTGCCCAAGGCGCTGGTGAGCGACGAGATCGGGCGCTTGCGCCAGCAGCTGATTGGACGCATGACCGAACACATGGGCGGCCAGAAACCGCCGGAGGGGACCTCCTTCCCGGATGACATGCTCACCGAGGAGGCGGAACGTCGGGTCAAGTTGGGCCTGGTCATTGCCGAAATCGTCAAGAGCGCGGAACTCAAGGCCGATCCGGACAAGGTCCGGGCTCGCGTCGAAGAGTTGGCCTCGGCCTACGAAGACCCCAAACAAGTCGTTGACTACTATTACGGAAACCCCGAACTGCTCCAGAGTGTCGAAGGTGTGGTACTCGAACAGGTCGTGACCGACTGGGTTCTGGACCAGGCGAAGGTCACGGACGAGCCGCTGGCCTTCAAAGACGTGATGGAGCGTCGGCAGCAGTCGCGCGCAGGCGCATAGGAGACAGTGAATCTGATGTCTTTGGACAATCTGGACGGATACGGCATCGCGGGTGTGAGCAACGCACTTGTGCCGATCGTGGTGGAGCAGACCCCGCGCGGCGAACGTTCGTACGACATTTATTCACGCTTGCTCAAAGAGCGTGTGATCTTCGTCGTCGGGCAGGTTGAGGACCACATGGCCAACCTGATCGTGGCGCAGCTCCTCTTTTTGGAGTCGGAGAATCCAGAGAAAGAGATCTACCTCTATATCAATTCGCCCGGTGGGTCGGTCACCGCGGGCATGTCGATCTACGACACCATGCAGTTCATCAAGCCCGATGTGAGCACGATGTGCATCGGCCAGGCGGCGAGCATGGGCGCGGTGTTGCTGGCGGCGGGCGCCAAGGGCAAGCGCTTTGCGCTGCCCAACTCCCGGGTCATGGTGCACCAGCCCATGGGCGGCTTTCAGGGCCAGGCATCCGACATCGACATCCACGCGCGCGAGATCCTCGGTATCCGTCAGCGCTTGAATGAAATTCTGGCCGAACACACCGGTCAGAGCCTCGACAAGGTGCAGGAAGACACCGACAGAGATTATTTCCTCAACGCCGACGCGGCGCTTGAGTACGGCTTGATAGACAAGGTGGTCAGCAGTCGGGCTGTGACGTCAGCAGACTGATTCAGGAGGCCGGTGCTCGGCGGTGTGACCGGCTCGCCAAGGCAGCCGATCACCAAAGCTGGGAAGTGGATCGCAGCTCGGACCAAGCCGGGTTGCAATGGCTCATGTAAGGCGGCATTGTGAATCCATTGGCGCCTGGGAGATGACAGATGGGTGACGGTGAAGATCGCGGCAAAGACGACAGCAAGCTGTTGTACTGCTCGTTCTGTGGCAAGAGTCAGCACGAAGTACGCAAGCTGATCGCTGGCCCGTCGGTGTTCATTTGCGACGAGTGTGTCGACCTTTGTAATGACATCATTACCGAGGAGATCCAGGAGCAGAGCACATCGAGCAGCGCGAAACTGCCCAAACCCACCGAGATCAAGGACGTTGTCGACCAGTACGTGATCGGGCAGGAAGCCGCCAAGCGGATTCTGGCGGTCGCGGTGTACAACCACTACAAGCGCCTCGAGCACAGCGGTGGCAAGGACGAAGTCGAGCTTGCCAAGAGCAACATCCTGCTGATCGGCCCGACAGGCTCGGGCAAGACCTTGCTGGCCGAGACGCTCGCGCGCCTGCTCAACGTGCCGTTCACCATCGCCGACGCCACCACGCTGACCGAAGCCGGTTACGTGGGTGAAGATGTCGAGAACATCATCCAGAAGCTGCTGCAGAAGTGCGACTACGATGTCGAGAAGGCCCAGAACGGCATTGTCTACATCGATGAAATCGACAAGATCTCGCGCAAGTCCGACAACCCCTCCATCACCCGCGACGTGTCGGGCGAGGGCGTCCAGCAGGCGTTGCTGAAATTGATCGAGGGCACGCTCGCCTCGGTCCCGCCGCAGGGTGGCCGCAAGCACCCGCAGCAGGAGTTCCTGCAGGTCGACACCCGCAGCATCCTGTTCATTTGTGGCGGCGCCTTCGCCGGTCTCGAAAAGATCATCCGCGATCGCACCGAGAAGGGCGGTATCGGGTTTGCCGCCGACGTGCGGGCCAAGGACGGTGATTCGGCGCTGGGTGACGTGTTGCACCAGACCGAGGCCGAAGATCTGGTCCAGTACGGCTTGATTCCCGAGTTTGTCGGTCGCCTTCCGGTGATCGCGACGCTCGAGGAGCTCGACGAGGACGCCTTGGTGCGCATCCTCAAAGAGCCGAAGAACGCACTGACCAAGCAGTACGAGAAGCTCTTCCGCATCGACGGCATCGAGCTCGAGTTCCGCGAGGACGCGCTCTATACGCTTGCCAAGAAGGCAACGGAACGCAAAACCGGTGCACGGGGACTGCGCACGATCCTCGAAGGCGTGCTGCTCGACACCATGTACGAAACCCCCTCGGAGGAGGGGATAAAGAAAATCGTCATCGACGACGCCGTCGTTCGCGGCGAAGCCCAACCGTACAAGGTGTACGGCACCGGCGACGACGCGGCAAACGAGAAAACCGCGTTCCGCAAGGCCGCATCCGACGACTGAGGTCGGACGCCCTCGGCACCGATCGGGGGCTGGCGTCCCCCTGCAATCGGCCTGCCCCCGGGCTATCGCGACGTTTGGTACCATGTCCGCAATTCCGTGACCGGCGACGCCGTCGCCGTGTTCCGCTGTCCTGTTTGAGGAGTCCCGCGTGTCGAACGAAAGCGCGCTGCAGTTCCTGCCCGTCTTGCCCCTGCGAGACGTGGTGATCTACCCCCACATGGTCACGCCCTTGTTCGTCGGGCGCGCCAAATCGATTGCCGCGCTCGACGCGGCCATGCTCGACCAGAAGCGGGTCTTCCTGATCGCACAGTGCAGCTCCGATGTCGACGAGCCCGGTGTCGGCGACCTCTTCTCGCAGGGCACGGTCGCCAACGTGCTGCAGCTGCTCAAGCTGCCTGACGAAACCATCAAGGTGCTCGTCGAAGGCGAGAGCCGTGCGGTGTTGCACCAGCTCGACACGGCGTCCGACGGCTACCTGATGGGCGGCATCGAGGTGCTGTCCGAACCGCCGTTCTCGCGTGAACAGGAACGCGACGTGATGATCCGCTCCATACGCGAGCTGTTCGAGCAGTACGTCAAGGTCAATAAGAAGGTCCCGGCGGAGGTGCTGTCGACGCTCGACGGCATCGATGACCCGTCGCGGCTGGTCGACACCATCGCCGTGCACATGTCGCTCAAGCTCGAAGAGAAGCAGGGTGTGCTGGAGATCCTCGACGTCGGCGCGCGCTTCGAAAAGGTCATGGCGCTGATCGAAGGCGAACTCGACGTGCTGCAGGTCGAGAAGCGTATTCGGGGTCGCGTCAAGCAGCAGATGGAAAAGAGCCAGCGCGAGTACTACCTGAATGAGCAGATGAAAGCCATTCAGAAGGAACTCGGCGAACTCGAGGACGCACCCAACGAGATCGAGGATCTCAGTCGTCGTGTGCAGGAAGCTGGCATGCCGCAAGAGGCTTTCGACAAGGCGCAGTCCGAACTCGGCAAGTTGCGGCAGATGTCGCCGATGTCGGCCGAGGCCACGGTCGTTCGAAACTACCTCGACACGCTCTTGGGGGTGCCCTGGGTAAAGCGGAGTCGCGTCAAGTCGGACCTCGCGGCCGCGCAGAAGATTCTCGACCGGGACCACTTCGGACTGGAGAAGGTCAAGGAACGTATTCTCGAGTACCTGGCCGTGCAGAAGCGCGTGCGCAAGCTCAAGGGACCGATACTCTGTCTGGTCGGTCCGCCCGGTGTGGGCAAGACATCGCTGGGCCGCTCACTCGCCGCGTCAACCGGTCGGAAGTTCGTGCGCATGTCACTCGGCGGCCTGCGCGACGAGGCGGAAATCCGCGGACACCGTCGCACCTACATCGGCTCGATGCCTGGCAAGATCGTTCAGAACCTCTCCAAGGCAGGCACACGCAACCCGCTGATGTTGCTCGACGAAATCGACAAGATGTCGATGGACTTCCGGGGTGACCCGTCCTCGGCCATGCTCGAGGTGCTCGACCCGGAGCAGAACAACAGCTTCGCCGACCACTACCTTGAAGTCGACGTGGACCTGTCCGACGTGATGTTTGTCGCCACGGCCAACTCGCTCAACATCCCCGCACCGCTGCTGGACCGCATGGAGGTGATTCGCATCGCCGGATACACCGAAAACGAGAAGCTCAGCATCGCGCGTCGCTACCTCTTGCCCAAGGCCATCAAGGACAACGGGCTCAAGGCAGACGAGCTCGCCGTACCCGATGAGATGGTGCTTGAGACCGTGCGCCGTTACACGCGTGAAGCCGGTGTCCGCAGTCTGGAGCGCGAGATCAACAAGATCTGTCGCAAGGCGGTCAAGGACGTGCTGACCGGAGACATGGTTGCACCGATCACGGTCGACACCGACCTGCTCGAGCGGTACCTCGGTGTGTACAAGTACCGTTACGGCCTGGCAGAGCAAAACGATCAGGTCGGGCAGGTGACAGGCTTGGCATGGACAGAAGTCGGTGGTGAGTTGCTGACCATCGAGGCCGGCGTGATCAGTGGCAAAGGCAAGTTGCACTACACCGGACAGCTTGGCGATGTCATGCAGGAGTCCATTCAGGCTGCGCACACCGTTGTGCGATCGCGTACCGCCAGCCTGGGGCTGGAAGTGAATTTCTACGAGAAGCTCGACCTGCACATTCACGTACCCGAAGGTGCGACACCCAAGGATGGGCCGAGTGCCGGTATTGGCATGTGTACGGCGATGGTGTCTGCCCTGACCGGTATACCGGTCAAGTGTGATGTCGCCATGACCGGTGAGATCACGTTGCGCGGGGAAGTCCTGCCGATCGGCGGCTTGAAAGAGAAGCTGCTCGCTGCTAACCGCGGCGGCATATCGCAGGTGATCATCCCGGCTGAAAACGAGAAGGACCTCGCCGAAGTGCCGGCGGATATCCTCGACGGTCTCGATGTCGTCGCGGTACGCTGGATCGATGAGGTGCTCACCCTGGCACTTGCGGAGCAACCCAAGCCGCTGGACCCGCAGCCGACGTCGGTGGCTGAGGTAGAAGCCGTTGGCAAGGGCCCAAAGGGGTCCGGCGTGTCGAAGCACTGAGGCGCTGATCCCGTCGCTCCCACCGTGTTTGCGTGCGCGAAGCACGCCTCGATGCACTATCTTGTGTGCATGCGCTCGGGTTCGGACGCGTATACTCAGGGGCGCGCGCTGAACACGCTGACCGGGGTCCGGTTACCGTGATGGAAAGCAGCGCCCCGAACACCACGACAGCCTGCGCCCGGCGGTGCCGCCGGACGACTGTCGGTCGCGCGGTGCCCTCACCGGTTGCGGCCTTTAACCCCTTGAGGAAGAGAATGTGAACAAATCAGAGTTAGTCGACGCCATCGCTGACAAGGCAGACTTGTCCCGTGCCGAAGCCAGCCGTGCGTTGGATGCCTTGACCGCCGTGGTGTCGGATGCCCTCAAAGGCGGCGATCAGGTCGCGCTGACCGGATTCGGCACGTTCCTGAGCCGCCGTCGCGAAGCCCGCGAAGGGCGCAACCCGAAGACCGGCGAAACCATTCAAATCGCGGCGGCCAACGTGCCGGCGTTCAAGGCTGGCAAAGCACTGAAAGATGCCGTAAACTAGTCGGCTTGGGTGCTTAGCTCAGTTGGGAGAGCGTCGCCCTTACAAGGCGAGGGTCGGGGGTTCAAGTCCCTCAGCACCCACCACACGCATTCTGGAGCGGTAGTTCAGTTGGTTAGAATACCGGCCTGTCACGCCGGGGGTCGCGGGTTCGAGTCCCGTCCGCTCCGCCATCAGTTCGAACAGGGCGCCTCAGGCGCCCTGTTTTGTTTCCGGGCCTGAACTTCGCTCGGATCAACCGGTCAGGAATGAGGCTGCGCGACCCTGCGGTGCGCGCGCGTTTTGGAGGGGACAGTTCATGTTGACATCTTTCCGCGACGGCTTGCGGAACTCGAAAATCCTCAAATACGTGTTCGTTGGCATCATCTCGGTGCCCTTCGTGTTTGTCGGTGTGGCGAGTTACGTGGGCGGTGGCGCCGACGTGGATGCGGCCACGGTCAACGGCGACGCGATTCCCACAGCGCGTTTCGAACAGGCGAACTACCAGCAGCAGCAGCGCATGCGGCAGCTGTTCGGTGGTCAGTTGCCGGCCGAGTTGATCAACACCCGGGCGCTCCGCGAGGACGTGCTCGAGGCCCTGATCAACGAGCAGCTGATGCTGCAACGCTCGCAGGCCGACTACTACACCGCGTCGGATCTGGAACTCGCCAAGGCGGTTCAGACCGACCCGAATTTTCAGGTGGATGGCCAGTTCGACCGCGACCGGTATGCACAGATCCTGAGCGCGAACCGCAGCTCACCGCTGGTTTACGAGGAGACGCTTCGGCGTCAGCTGGTATTGCAACAGCTCTACCAGGCCATCAGCAGTTCCGATTTCGAGCTCGACGGCGAGCGCCTACGCAGCGCAGCACTGTCAGGTCAGGAGCGCGAAGTGTCGCGAGCGCGCTTCAGCCTCGGTCAGCTCCGCGACACCCTGAGTGTCTCCGACTCGGAGATCGAAGCGCGCTATCAGAGCAACCGCGACGACTACATGCGACCCGAGCAGTACAAAGTCGCGTACATTGACGTGAACGCTGACGCCTTGCGCGACGGCGTCAGCCTCGACGAGGACACCATTGAGGGTGAGTACCAGCGCCGCATCGGTGAGTTCGGCCGGGCTGAAGCCCGCGAGGCCTCTCACATTCTCGTCGCCGTCGACGACATCGAGTCCGGCTCCGAGGTGGACGCGGCGCGCGAGAAAGCCGAGGCTTTGCTCGTACGTATCCGCGCGGGCGAGGACTTTTCGGCGATTGCGGCCTCCGACTCCGATGACGCGGGGTCCGCCGACATCGGCGGCAGCCTGGGCGAATTCGAGCGGGGTGTCATGACCCCGGCCTTTGATGACGCCGTCTTTTCGCTCGACGTCGGCCAGATCAGCGACGTGGTTCAAACTGATTTCGGGTTCCACATCATCCGGCTCGACCGCATCGCTGAGACCACGGCGGCGCCACTCGACGAGGTGCGCGGTGAGATCGAAGCGGGTCTGCGGGCCCAGCTGGCAAGTGAAGCCTTCGCCGACCAGCGCGAAACACTCTCGGCTGAATCCTTCGAGAACCCGAACAGCCTGGACTCGGCGGCTGACCTGCTCGGCGTCGAAGTGCAGGTGTCGGATTGGGTCAGTGCTGAGCTGACCGACGGGCTGGGCGCGTTCCCGGCCGTGCTCGAAGCGATCCGCAGTGACGATGTGTTCAACCAGGCGCTCAACTCCGAGATCATTGACCTCGGTCCGGAGCGCTCGGTGGTACTGCGTCTCGAGGATGTCCAGGCGACCGAACTCAAGCCGCTCGATGAGGTGCGCGCGCAGATCGAGGGCGAGTTGCTCGACCAGGCGGCGGCGACGCGTGCTGACGAGCTGGTGGCCAGTGTGCTCGCGGCTGTCGAAAGCGGGACTCCGCTCGAAGACGCGGCGTCAGAGTTGGGTGCCGTGTTCGAGCCGCCGGTTTGGGTGGCTCGGCAGGGCGGTGTCGTCGATGGCGCCGTCGCGACAGACGTATTTGAAGCGTCCCAGCCGGGTTCAGGTGGGCCGGTGTACCTCCGCAGCGAACGCGGCGACGGTGACCCGGTGGTGGTGGCTCTGCACGCCGTGCGGGCTGGCTCGCTGCCGGCATCGGACGCGCAGCAGGCCAGCGCGTACGCGCTCGCTTTCGGCAACGCTGCGTTCAGGGCCGTGCAACAAGCCATGCGTGCAGACGCCGACGTGACTATCAACGAACGCGTGCTCGACCCGGATTTCGTGCCCTACGGCGCCGATCACGGCCAGGGCCTCTGACCCGGGCCGGAATCACGCACCGCTCTGGGGTTGATCTGGCGCGTTTTCAGCCGTGGCAGGGCGTCGGCAGGCGTCCGGCGGCCCACTGCGCCGAACGTGATCTGCCTCCCGACGGCCCAGTCCGCCACCGACGCGCGTCAACGGCATCAGGTGATGTTCGACGGCTGGGTGGAGGTGGAAACGCCGTTTGTCCACGGCGCCGCACCGGGCCCGGTGCGCGTGGAGAACACGTCGCCCGACACCGCGCGGTTTCAGACCACCCGCCGGATGGGGTGACCAGGTCTCCGGTCCGCTCACCCGCTGGGCAAGCGGCGAGCGCGGTTCAACTGAGCGAGGTTGGCAGCAGTCGTGCCAGCACCGATTCGTAGACGGCGGTGACCGTGGTGATGTCTTCGCAGGCGATCGCCTCGTCAATCTGATGGATCGTGGCGTTGCGCACGCCGAACTCGACGACCTGGGCGCCGGTGGGCGCAATGAAGCGGCCATCCGAAGTGCCACCGGCCGTGGACTGCGTGGTTGCGATGCCGGTTTCCGCTTCGATCGCCGCAGAGACTGCGTCGATCAACTGCACGGATTCGGTCAGGAACGGTTCAGCACCGCAGTGCCATTCGAGCGTGTAGTCGAGTTGGTGCGCGTCCAGAATCGATTCGACGCGCGAGCGCAACTGCGCCACGGTGGACGCTGTGCCGAACCGGAAATTGAAGTGCAATTCGACCGCAGCCGGAATGACATTGGTCGCTCCGGTGCCGGCCTGGATGTTCGAAACCTGGAAGGTGGTCGCAGGAAAGTGGGCGTTGCCGTCGTCCCAGCGCGTTGCGCTCAGCGCCGCGAGTGCCGGTGCGACCTTGTGCACCGGGTTGTCAGCGAGGTGCGGGTAGGCGACATGCCCTTGAACGCCCTGCACCTGCAAGTGGCCACTGAGCGAGCCGCGGCGGCCGACACGCAGGGTGTCGCCAACACGTTGATCGCTGCTGGGCTCGCCGACAATGCACCAGTCAATGTGTTCGCCGCGGGCTTGCAAGGTGTCGACAACGTGCCGTGTGCCTTCGACAGCAGGCCCTTCCTCGTCGCTCGTGATCAGCAGTGCAATCGAGCCAGGGTGGTTCGGGTGTGCGCGCACGAAACGCTCACAGGCGACAACCATCGCGGCAACGCCGCTCTTCATGTCGGCGGCGCCACGTCCGTGCAACACCCCGTCTTCGAGATGGCCGCTGAACGGCGCGTGCGTCCATGCCTCGAGTGGGCCGGTGGGTACCACATCGGTGTGACCGGCGAAGGCCATTACCGGACTGTCTAGGCCACGCCGCAACCAGAGGTTGGTCACCGGGCCACTCGGCAGCCACTCGGCCCGGAATCCCAACGGTTCGAGCCGAGCGGCGATCAGCGCCTGGCAACCCGCGTCTGCCGGGGTTTGCGAATCACGGCGAATCAGCTCTCGGCACAAGTCAACGGCATCGTCGATCGTCATAATGCAAGCTCGGTTGAAAGCGTGTGGACCAGCGTGTCACGCAACTTGTCCAAGTGGTTGGCGTCCGTCAAGGGCGCACCTTGCTGATCGGTGACGTAGAAGACATCCTCGGCTTTCTCGCCGAAGGTCGCGATCTTGGCGGCGTGGATGACGACACCGTGTTCCTTGAAGCTGCGCGCGATCTGGTACAGGAGGCCAGGGTGGTCGCGCGCAGTGATCAACACGGAGGTCATGGTGCGGCTGCGTTCGGTGCCGTAGGTGACCGTGGGCTTGAGGCTGAAAACGCGCAAACGCCGCGTGGCGATGCTCGGTTGCATCGGGTCGAGCGGCTCGGCATGCCGCGGCAGCGTGTCGAGCAGTCGCTGGGTGTCCAGCGCGTCCAGCGCGTCGCCCGAGGGGTTGACCACGTTGAACACATCGAATGCGTAGCCGCTGGCGGCGGTCATCACACGCGCATCGAGAATGTTCAGACCGAGTTGACACAGCAGGCCGGTGAGGTTGGCAAACAGCATGTCGTGGTCGGCGGTGTACACCGCGATCTCCGTGGTCTCTGCCACGGTGCGCACGTAGATGTGCTCGATCCGGGTGTCGGACTCGCGCCCGAGCGTGCGCATGTGCCAGGCGATTTCGTCGGCCGTGAATCGCAGGAAATAATCGTCGCCCAGCAGAGCTCGCATGTGGTCGAGCGTTGCGCTGTCGGCGTGGTCGGTGCGTTGGCTGCTGAGTTCGATGACTTCCTGTTGCCGTGACTCGGCAATTTGTTCGCTGTCCGGCACTTCGGCGAGGCCCTGCTCGAGCACATCGCGGGTCGAGAGGTAGAGTTGGGTGATCAGCTTGTTCTTCCAATCCGTCCACAAGGCGGGATCGGTCCCGCAGATGTCGGCCACAGTCAGCAGGTAGAGGTGATTCAGGCGGTTCAGCGAGCCGACCTCAACGGCGAAGTCGTGGATCACGGTGGGATCGTGAATGTCGCGGCGTTGCGCGACCAGCGACAACAGCAAGTGGTTTCGCACTCCCCAGACGGCGAGTGCCGTGTCTTCCTCGGTCATGCCGTGGTGCTGGCAGAATACGCGGGTGTCCTCGGCCCCGAGCACCTCGTGCGCGCCACCGCGGCCCTTGGCGATGTCGTGAAACAGGCCCATCACGTACAACACGTGGGGGCGTGGAATCAGTTTGAAGACCTCTGTGCACAGCGGGTGGGTTTCCGCGTGCTCGGGCACGGCGAACTGGCGGAGGTTTCGCACCACCATCAGTGTGTGTTGATCGACCGTGTAGATGTGAAACAGGTCGAACTGCATCAGGCCGACGATACGCTCGAAGTTCGGCAAGTAGGCTGCCAAAACGCCGAGTCGGTTCATGCGTGCGAGCTGGTGGGTCAGCCCATGCGGTTGGCGGAACAGGTCGATAAAAATACGCCGGGCTTGCAGTTCGTCCCGGAAGCCCGCGTCGATCAGGTGGAGGTGCTGCTGGATCAGACGGATCGTGCCGGCGCGAATGCCCTTGATATCAGGGTGCCTGGCCGAGATGTTGAAGATGTCGAGCAGCGCAGGCGGGTAGCGGTCGAAGACGTCGTCCGATCGGGCTTCGATGTAGCCGTTCTGCACCTGGAAGCGCTTGTCGAGGACGACGATCTGGCCGGCTTGCGGGTCGATGAACTCCTCGCGAAAGAGCTGCAGCAGCATCTCGTTCAGGCGGGTGACGTGGGTCACCACGCGGAAGTAGTTCTGCATGAAGGCCTCGACCGCGGCGTTGTCGGACGCACCGTCGCCGTTGAACGCGGCGGCCAGGCTGCGCTGGTGGTCGAACAGCAGACGGTCGTCGCCACGCCGCGCCAGCCGGTGCAACGCGAACCGCACGCGCCAGAGGAACTCGCGCCACTGACGCAGGGACGCCACTTCCTCGGCCGTCAACAGGCGGTGCAACACCAGCTCGTCCAGAGCCTCGCCGCCGAAGTGGCGCACCGCAATCCACCGGATGGTCTGCAGATCGCGCAGGCCACCCGGGCTCTCCTTGACGTTGGGCTCCAGTCGGCCGGCACTGTCGAAGAATTTGCTGCGGCGTTCCTGTTGCTCCTCGAACTTCGCGCGAAAGAAGGCCTCGGAAGGCCAGAGGTCGTCGCTCTGCAGCGCATCGCCAAGTGCCTGGAACAGTCGGATATCGCCGCACAGGCTGCGGGATTCGAGCAGGTTGGTCATCACCGTGATGTCGTTCGCCGCCTGTTCTCGGCTCTCTGACACCCGCCGCACCGAACTGCCGATATCGAGCCCGATGTCCCAGAGGCCGGTCAGGAACTGACTCAACGCGGTCTCGTTGAACGCGGTCTCCGGTGTGAGCACGCTGATGTCGACGTCGGACCCGGGGTGCAACTCACCGCGGCCGTAACCGCCAACCGCGATCAGGCACAGGCGCTCGGCGTCGTCGCCCAGGCGAAGCTGCCAGAGCCGCCTGAGTACCGCGTCGACGATGCGGGCGCGGGCGTAGACCAAGGTGGCGCCGTCGGCGCCGCGGTCGAAGGCGTCTTCCATCGCCTCGCGCGCACGGTCGAGCGCCGCCCGGAACGCCGCGTTGTCGACGCTGCCAGTGGCGTCGACCTCGGCGATGAGACCGGCTATCTGCGCGTCGAGTTGCACAGGCACGTCAGGGTTGGCCGGAGGCGCCCAGGGTCAGGATGTCACAGCCGTTTTCGGTGACCGCGATGGTGTGTTCCCACTGCGCCGACAGGCTGCGGTCGCTGGTGATCACGGTCCACTGGTCGCCCAGTACCTTCACCTTGCGTTTGCCGAGGTTGATCATCGGTTCGACCGTGAACACCATGCCGGTCTGCAATCGCAGCCCTTCGCCGGGTTTGCCGTAGTGCAGCACCTTGGGCTCCTCGTGGAAGGCCGTGCCGATTCCGTGCCCGCAGTATTCGCGAACGACCGAACAGCGCTCGGCTTCTGCGTAGCTCTGGATCGCGTGTCCGATGTCGCCAAGGGTGGCCCCGGCGCGAACGGCAGCCAGTCCGCGCATCAGGCTCTCGCGCGCCACGTCGCAGATTCGGCGCGCCGGCGCCGACACCTCACCCACCGTGTACATGCGGCTCGAATCGCCAAAATAGCCGTCCTTGATCACCGTGACGTCGATGTTGACGATGTCGCCGCGCTTGAGCCGCTTCTCGCTCGGAATGCCGTGACACACCACATGGTTGATCGACGTGCAGATCGATTTCGGGAAACCCTGGTAGTTCAGCGGCGCGGGGGTCGCCTGTTGATCGGAGGTGATGTGCTCGTGGCAGATGCGGTCGAGCTCGGCCGTGGTCACGCCGGGAACGACGTGATCGGTGATCAGGTCGAGCACCTCGGCGGCCAGTCGCCCGGCCGTGCGAATGCGCTCGATTTCGTCCGGAGATCGTAACGTGGTGGTCATGCGGGGCGGTCTGGGGTCTCTGTGTGTCCGGGCGGACCGGCTGTGGCCGGTCGCGGGATCGTCAATATCGTGACGTGGCAGGATATGTGCCCGTCGGGCGGTGCGCGCAGCCTTGCAGGGGCGGGTGTGCAGACGCGGTCCGGCCAGCCGGGCCGTGCCGCACGGCGCACCAACACCCTGCGCTGCGTGCTTGTTCAAGAGTAACAAATTCTGCTATAAAGCGCAGTTGGGCTATCCGGCCTGACCCACGCGGGTCGAAACGGAAATCCGCACACACCGTCCCCTGACGCGTTGGTGGGTGCCCGGCCTCGGCTCGGGTTGCCAGCGCAGGGCGGTGTGGTGGTCAAACCCGATACAAGAAGGAAACCCTCATGGCTCGTGTATCCATGCGCCAGATGCTGGAGGCCGGTGTGCATTTCGGCCACCAGACGCGCCACTGGTGCCCCAAGATGGCACCGTACCTGTACGGCGAACGCAACAAGATCCACATTTTCAACCTCGAGCACTCGGTGCCGGCCTTTGAAGATGCGTTGAACTTCATGGGCAAGCTGTCCGCCAAGGGCGGGCGCATCCTGTTCGTCGGCACCAAGCGGTCTGCGCGCGAAGCGATTGCGTCAGCGGCATCGGCTTGCAACATGCCCTACGTCGACAAGCGGTGGCTCGGTGGCATGATGACCAACTTCCGCACGGTCAAGCAGTCGGTTCGTCGGCTCAAGGAAATCGACCAGCAGATCGAGGACGGCGTCGAACAGCGCCTCAACAAGAAGGAATTTCTCGACCTCACGCGCGAGCGCAACAAGCTCGAGACCAGCCTCGGCGGCATCAAGGAGATGGAGCGCCTGCCGGACGCGCTGTTCGTTATCGACATCGAACACGAGAAAATCGCCATCGCCGAAGCGCGGAAACTCGGCATTCCGGTCATTGCCGTGGTCGATTCCAACTGCAACCCGGCTCCGGTCGATTACGTGATCCCGGGCAACGACGATTCGGTGCGCGCGATCAAGCTGTTCACCTCCGCAGCGGCCGAGGCCATCCAGGAGGCGAAGACCGCCAAGTCCGGTGGGCGTGATGGCGACTTCGTCGAGGAGCCGGCCGAAGCCGACGTGGCCCCGGCGGGCGAATAACGCAAGGTCCAACCTGGCGACCTCGCGCGCGGTGACGCGCGGACGAGGCGCCGCGCTCGCTGGCGCGTGTGCGCCAGCGGCGTTCTAACCCTGACGAGGAAGACGATGGCTATTGCCGCATCTCAAGTCAAAGAGCTCCGCGAGCGCACCGGCGCTGGCATGATGGAGTGCAAGAAAGCCCTGGTGGAAGCCGGCGGCGATATGGAAAAAGCGGTCGAGAACATGCGGATCGCTGGCCTGGCCAAGGCCGACAAGAAGTCCGGACGCACCGCGGCCGAGGGCAAGATCGTGGTCGCACGCGCCGCAGACGACAGCGCCATCGCGATGGTCGAGGTCAACTGCGAGACCGACTTTGTCTCGATGGGCGATGATTTCGTCGCTTTCGCGGACGCCGTTGCGCAGACCGTGCTGTCGCATGGCGCAGACCTCGACGCGCTGAACGCCGCACCGGTCGACGCCTTCGGTGGCGATGCGCTGAGCGATGTGCGTCAGGCGATGGTGGCCAAGATTGGTGAGAACATCCAGGTGCGCCGCGCCGTGTTGGTGTCGGCGCCCGACGGCGGCGACCTCGGAGTCTACCTGCACGGCGCGCGCATTGGCGTGGTCGCCGCCGTGTCCGGTGGTACTGCGGACCTCGCCAAAGACATCGCCATGCACGTGGCGGCGTCGAAGCCCGTGTGCGTCGACGCCGATGGCGTACCGGCCGAGACGCTCGAGAAAGAGCGGGCCATCCTGGTCGCCGAGGCCAAGGAGAGCGGTAAACCCGACGAGATCATCGACAAGATGGTTGAGGGGCGGATGCGCAAGTACCTCGCCGAGATCACCCTCGTCGGCCAGCCGTTCGTCAAGGACCCGGACCAGACCGTGGGCAAGCTGCTCGATGCGGCGTCTGCATCAGTCGCGGAGTTCGTACGCTTCGAAGTGGGCGAGGGTATCGAGAAGAAACAGGAAGATTTCGCTGCCGAGGTGATGGCCACCGCCAAAGGCGACGCCTGAGCCCGCATCGATCCGATCAAGGCCGGCACAATTGCGCCGGCCTTTCTTTTGTCCATACTTAACCGAGCTCGTGCAGCGCCGCCACCACCGCTGAGGTCTCCATGTCGAACGTCAAGCCCGTGTACAAACGCATCCTCCTGAAGCTCAGTGGTGAGGCGCTCATGGGGGATGAGAACTACGGCATCGACCCGAGCTTCATTCGTCGCATCGCCGAAGAGATCAAACAACTCAACGACATGGACGTTGAGGTGGCGCTGGTGATCGGCGGGGGCAACATCTTTCGCGGCGCCGGGTTGGCCGAGGCCGGTATGGAACGGGTCACCGGCGATCACATCGGCATGCTCGCCACCGTGATCAACAGCCTGTCAATGCAGGATTCACTCGAGAACCTCGGGGTGTTCTGCCGCGTGATGTCGGCCCTGCGCATCAACGACGTGTGCGAGGACTACATCCAGCGCCGGGCGGTCAGACACCTGCAAAAGGGGCGGGTGGTCATTTTTGCAGCCGGCACCGGGAACCCGTTCTTCACCACGGACTCCGCTGCCAGCTTGCGCGCGGTCGAGATCGGCGCAGACGCGATGCTCAAGGCGACGAAAGTCGACGGCATCTACGACAGTGATCCGGTCAAGAACCCCGATGCGGTCCTGTTCGACGAGTTGTCTTACGACGAGGCAATCGGTCGTAAACTGGGCGTCATGGACACCACGGCGCTGGTAATGTGTCGTGACAATGAGATCCCGCTGCGCGTGTTCAACCTGAACACGCCGGGGGAAATGTTGCGTGTTGTCAGCGGTGAAGCGGTCGGCACGACGGTCAGGTAGAACCCAATGATTGACGAAATTCTCGAAGACGCAGAGACGCGCATGGCGAAGTCCATCGTCGCGCTCAAGAAGGAGTTCACCCGCATCCGGACGGGCCGCGCGCACGCGAGCCTGCTCGACGGACTGGTGGTGGAGTACTACGGCGCAGAGACGCCGCTGAACCAGGTGGCCAACGTGTCTGTCGAGGACGCCCGCACACTGCTGGTCAGCCCGTGGGAGAAGACCATGGTCGGACCGGTGGAAAAGGCCATCATCGACTCGGATCTCGGGCTCAACCCGAACACCGCGGGCACCGCGATCCGCATTCCCCTGCCCCCGCTGACCGAGGAGCGGCGGCGTGAACTCGTCAAGGTCGTGCGCGCCGAGGCCGAGGGCGGCAAGGTGGCGGTGCGGAACATCCGTCGCGATGCCAACAGCGACCTCAAAGAGCTCGAGAAGGAGAAAGAGATCTCCGAGGACGAGCTGCGCCGCTCCGAGACCGACGTGCAGGCGCTGACCGACCGCTTCATCAAGGAAGTCGACGCCGCGCTCGCCGAGAAAGAAAAAGACCTGATGGAAGTCTGACGCGCCGACCGTGCAAGAGGACTGTGCCCGCACATGAACGCCCTGGCGACTGACAATCGAACCCCGGCGCCGCTCGCGTCGCTGCGCATGCCGGCGCACGTGGCGATTGTCATGGACGGCAACGGGCGGTGGGCTGAGCGGCGGGGCAAACCGCGCACCTACGGTCACCGGCGCGGCGCGCGAGCGGCGCGTGCCGCAGTTGAATTCTGTGTGCGCAACGGCATCCCCAATTTGACACTCTTTGCGTTCAGCAGCGAGAACTGGTCGCGCCCGGCTGAGGAAGTCAACGTGCTGATGACGTTGTTTCTGCGCGCGCTCAAGAACGAGGTGCGCGACCTGATCAAGTACGGTGTCAGGTTGCACTTCATCGGCGACCTGTCGCGGTTTTCACCGCAGCTGCAAGACGCTATGCACCAGGCCGTGCGCGACACCGAGGGCGGGCAGAAGCTGAACTTGCACATCGCTGTGAACTACGGCGGCCGGTGGGACCTCACCCAGGCCACGCGAAGCCTGGCCGAGCAGGTTGCACGCGGTGAGCTGGCACCTGATGACATCGACGAGGCGCGAGTGCGCGGTGCGCTGAGCCTCGCCGACGTCCCCGAGCCCGACCTTTTCATCCGCACGGGCGGTGAAATCCGCATTTCCAACTTCCTGATCTGGCAACTCGCCTACACCGAGCTGTATTTCACCGATGTGATGTGGCCCGATTTCGATGCTGCCGCCTTTCACACCGCGGTTGCGCACTTCAACGACGTGCAACGGCGTTTCGGGCAGACGGGCGAGCAGGTCCAGGCCAGTCAACGTGCTTAAACAACGGGTTATCACCGCGTTGGTACTGGTGGTCGTGCTGGCGTGGGCCGATTTCTTCTGGTCCAGCGTCTACTTTTCTGCGTTGATTCTGTTGGTCGCGTTGGCAGCGGCCTACGAGTGGTCGGCGCTGCAGGGCTTGAACGGTGCACTGCGCTGGTCTGCCGCCCTGGCGCTGACCGCGCTCAGTGGCGTGGCCGTGTTCGCCCTGGACAGTGCAGCACTGAGGCTGCTTTCCGGCATCGTGCTGGCCGTCTGGGTGGCCTTGGTGGTCTGGTTGTTCCGGATCGATCGCACGGCTGCGGTGTTGACGCCGCAACCGTGGCGCGGGCTCCTGGCAGTCGTGTTGTTGCCCACGGTCAGCGCGTTGCTGGTGGCCCTGCACGCAGTCGGTCCGTGGTTGCTGTTGTACGTACTGGCGATTGCCTGGTCGGCAGACATCGGTGCGTATTTCGTCGGCAAGCGCTTCGGTCACCGCAAACTCGCGCCGAACGTCAGTCCGGGCAAATCGATCGAGGGTTTTGTCGGCGGACTCGTGTGCGCGCTGCTGCTCGCGTTGCTGTCGCTCGCGGTGTTCGATGCGGCCTCCGCGTCGCCGGGCAGCTGGATTGCCGCGTCGGTGGTGGCCGCGGTGTTGTCGGTCGCCGGCGACTTGTTTGAAAGCACGCTCAAACGCGCAGCTCAGGTCAAGGACAGTGGCCGGATCCTGCCGGGGCACGGTGGCGTCCTCGACCGCGTCGACAGTTTGCTCGCTGCGGTGCCGGCCTTCGTCGCGCTGGCACCTGCGGTGTTGCGATGACGGCAGGCCTGCCGCTCGGCATCGGTGTGCTCGGCGCAACCGGGGTGATCGGCGCCAGCGCGTTCGATGTGGTCGCCCGTCACCCGTCGCGTTTCCGCGTTCGCGGGCTGGCCGGTGGTCACAGTGTCGAGGCGATGCGGGCGCTCTGGCTGCGTCTTGGCCGGTGGGTCGTCTCGATGGCGGACCCGTCGGCGGCCCGTGCTCCGGAGACGGCGTTGGCGGGCGAGGTTTCCGGCGTCGAGGTGCTCTCGGGGAATGCGGGCGTCAACGTGGTCGCCGTGTTTGGTGACGCCGACACCGTGCTGTCCGCCATCACCGGAGCGGCCGGCCTCGGACCGACGCTTTCACCGGCACGCGCCGGCACGCGGATACTGCTGGTGCACAAGGAAGCGCTGGCGCAATTGCGCTTCGAACAGCCGGACAGCACGGCCTCTCCCGCCCTGCGGTTGGCCCGCGAGGCCATGCGCACCGGCGGGACCGCGACTGCCGTGTTGAACGTGGCCAACGACATGGCTGTCAGCGCGGATCTCGCGCGTGAGATCGGCTTTCGAACCATCAGCGAGGTGGTGGATCACACCTTGCAGCGCAGTGAGGTCAAGGCGGCGAGGTGTATCGACACGGTGTTGGACGCCTACCGCCAGGCGCGTGAATTCGCAGCCGCGCACATCGCGCACCCGACAGTGGAAGCAACATGATTTCCAGTACGCTTTGGTATGCCCTGTCCTTCATTGTGGCGCTCGGCATACTGGTGGCCATCCACGAATACGGGCACTTCTGGACCGCCCGCACCCTCGGTGTGAAGGTGCTGCGCTTTGCCGTGGGCTTCGGTCGGCCGTTGTGGCGACGCGTCGGCGCCGACGGCACCGAGTACGTGATCGCGATGATCCCGCTCGGTGGCTACGTCAAGATGCTGGACGAGCGTGAGGGTGATGTCGATCCGCGGGACGCCGAACGGGCCTTCAACCGGCAGTCGGTCTGGACCCGCATCGCGATTGTGGCCGCCGGGCCGCTCGCCAATTTTCTGCTTGCGATTGTCGCGTATTGGCTGATGTTCGTCATCGGCATCTCCGGGCTCGCGCCGCGCATGGACACCCCGGTTCCCGGGTCAGCTGCCGACCGGGCAGGCCTCATGGCCGGCAGCCAGATCGTGGCTGTCGGTGAGCGTGACACGGCCAGTTGGGAGAGCGTGCGCCTGGCGATGCTCGACAGCGCGCTGGCCAACCCCACGGAACCGGTTCCGCTGCGCGTGCAGTTGCCCTCCGGGGGCGAGCGCTCGCACGCGCTCGACGTGGACGCCCGCGGCGCCCTGGAGTCGGGCAGCGACATCGTCTCTGACGCCGGGTTGCGCGCGTGGTTGCCTGCGCTCGACGCCGTGATCGATGTGGTCAGTCCCGGTGAGGCAGCCGAGCGGGCCGGGTTGCGCTCCGGTGACCGCATCGTTCGCGTGGACGGTCAGGCCATCGGCGACTGGGGCGACTGGGTCAACGTGGTGCGCAGCAGCCCCGGCGAACCCTTGCAGGTGGCGGTGTTGCGGGGCCAGGACACCTTTGACACCACCCTGATCCCGGGCAGTCGGGGTGAAGGCGAGGGGCGTTACGGTTTCATCGGCGCCTCGGCGCTGACGACCGATGCTTACCGCGAGGAGGTGGCTGCCTTGCAAAGCGTCGACCGCTACGGGCCGGTCGACGCGGTGACCAAGGCCGTTGCCCAGACCTGGCACATGACATCCCTGACGGTTCAGATGATCGCCAAGCTCGTGACCGGGCAGGCGGCGCTGGAGAACGTCAGTGGCCCGCTCACCATCGCCCAGTTCGCCGGCGAGTCGGCCCGCGTGGGGGTGGATCACTACCTCAAATTCATCGCGCTGATCAGCGTGTCGCTGGCGGTGCTGAACCTCCTGCCCGTGCCGGTGCTCGATGGCGGACACCTGCTGTTCTTTGCGATTGAGGCGGTCAAGGGCTCGCCCTTGTCGGATCGCATGCAGCTGCTCGGGCAACAGATCGGCCTTGCGTTGCTGGCGGGCCTGATGGGCCTCGCGTTCTACAACGACATTCTCCGATTGATTGGCTGACGCGCGTCGGCCCGCGTGTCAACTGGTCGTCATATCTTCTAAACTCTAGCGAGCCCGCAGGGTCCTGCGGTGCGCTGTCTGTCTCTGGAAAACGGGAACGATGACGAGATTGCTTGCTCGTGTGCTGTCAGCACTCGTGGTGCTGTCGGTGGCCGGAGCAGTGCAGGCCGAGTCCATGCGTGTTGAACGCATTGAGATCGAAGGCAATGTGCGGGTCAGCACAGGCACTGTCCTCAACTACATCACCGTGCAGGAAGGTGATGACATCGATCTCCAGCGCGACACCGGTCGCCTCATCCAGGACCTCTTCGCCTCCGGTCTGTTCGACAACGTGAGCTTGCGCCGCGACGCGGGCACACTGGTCGTCCAGGTGGTCGAACGACCTGCTATCGCGGCTTTTTCCATCGAAGGCAACAAGGCGATCCCCTCCGACACCTTGCAGGACCGGTTGCGCGACATCGGCCTCGTCCGCGGGCGCCTGTTCAACCGGGCGACGCTTGACGCGGTCGACCGCGAGCTTCGCGAGGTCTACTTCGACCAGGGCTACTACAGCCTGGAGGTCGAGACCGACGTCGCCGAACTGAACCGCAACGAGGTCGAGGTGGCGATCACCATCGCCGAAGGCGTGCGTGCGGAGATCCGCGACATCCGCGTGGTCGGCAACCGGGCGTACGAAGAGAGCACGTTGCTCAAGTTGTTCGAACACCGGGCCCGGCCCTGGAACCCGCTGAGCCAGCGCGACCGCTACAACAAGGCGACCCTCGACGGCGACGTCGAACGGCTCGAGGCGTTTTACCGCGACCGGGGTTACCTCAAGTTCGAGGTCGTCTCGACCCAGGTGTCACTGGGCGAGAACCCCGAAGATGTTTTCATCACCATCACGATCGACGAGGGGCCGGTCTACACGCTCGGCGACGTGCGGCTCGGTGGCGACTTTGCCGTGCCGCGTGACGACCTGCGCGCGGCCCTCACGGTGGCGTCGGGCGACATCTTCTCCCGGCGTGAGGTCAGTGCGAGTCAGGAGGCGATCGGAGACCGGCTCGGCGAGGACGGCTACGCGTTTCCAGACATCACGATCACCACCCAGGAGCACGAGGCCGAGCGCAAGGTCGACCTCAATTTCATCGTCTCCAGTGGTCGACGGTTCTACGTGCGTCGGATTCAGTTCAACGGCAACATCGGCAACCAGGACAGCGTCTACCGACGCGAAATGCGCATCGTGGAGGGCAGCCTGTTCTCACCGTCCTTGATCCGCCGGTCGCGCGAACGCCTGAACCGGTTGCCCTTTGTCGACTCGGTCGGCGTGCGCTCCGAGCGGGTGCCAGGCCGTGATGACATGCTCGACGTGGTTGTGACCATCAACGAGGGCGGGCCGGGCACCTTCACCGCGTCGGTCGGCTACGGCTCCAATGGCTTCCAGTTCGCGCTGAACCTCGACCTGCACAGTGCCTTCGGGTCCGGCAACAACGTCAAGCTCGGATTCTCCCGTTCCGAAACCACCGAGCGGATCAACGTCTCCTACCGCGAGCCCTACTACACGCTGGATGGCATCAGCCGCACCTTGTCGGCGGACTTCAAACGCACCGACACCGAGAACACCGAAACCACCGCCGAGTGGATCGCAAACTCCTGGGGCCTGGGTGCGGTCTACGGCATCCCGCGCAGTGAGTTTGCAACCCTGCGACTGGGCTGGGGCTACGACTCCATTCAGATCGATGAAACCGATCAGACCTCCACCGAGATCCGCGATTTCCTCGCCACCAACGGGGACCGGTTTGCCGGCTTGAATCTGACCCTGGGATACACCCACGACACCCGTGACCGGATTGTCTTTCCGAACGTCGGCACGATTCACCGTATCACCCTCAAGGGTGGAGCGCCGAACCACGACTACCCCTACTACAAGCTCGGCTACGGTTTCGACACCTACCGTCCGCTGTTCGGTGACACTGTGTTGAGTTTCGGTCTGAAAGCCGACTACGGCGAAGGGTACGGAGACGACTTCACGACCCTGCCATTCTTTGACCGGTTCTACGCGGGCGGCCCCGATTCGGTGCGTGGTTTTCGCAACAGCAGCCTTGGGCCGCGCGATTCACAAGGCGACGCGGCTGGCGGTGATGTCGGACTCGAGGCCACACTCGCGTTGCTGTTTCCGCCGCCGAATCTCTCCGGCGCGGAGGAAACCATCGGACCGCGTCGCACGCGCATGAGCCTGTTCATTGACGCCGGCAACGTGTTCACCGACGCCGACAGCTTCGAGGCGTCCGAGTTGCGCCTGACCTACGGCGTGGGTTTCACGTGGTTGTCGCCCATCGGGCCGCTGAAGTTCAGCCTTGCAAAGCCCTTCGACGAGGAGCCGGATGATGAACTTGAGGCCTTCCAGTTCAACATCTCGTTCTGAATCTGCGCCGCGAACGGCCTCTGTCGGTGGCCGGTTTTGGTAGACTGGCGGTGTCCTCCAGTGCCGGGTATGCCATGGCCAAGCAGTTTGCCGTTGCCGTTGTCGTGTTGTGCGCGCTCGTGCTCGGGCAGCCGGCGTGGGGCGCGGACGGCGCCCGGATCGGGTTTGTCAACGTCGGCTACCTGATCGACAACTCACCGCAGGCCGCGGCTGCCACCAAACGACTCGAGCTCGAGTTTCAACCGCGGCAACGCGAGGTTGCCGAGACAAGCGGCTTGCTCGACGCGTTGCGTGAGGAGGCCACCAACGCGGAAGACGGCGCCGAGGAGACCGTCGAACTGCAGCGGCGTATCGTCGAGCTGGAACGCCGTCTTGTGCGCACCGAACAGGCCTTTCGCGAGGACCTCAACATCCAGCGCAACATCGAATTGCGTAACGTTCGCGAAGAGGTATTGCAGTCGGTCGCGGCTTTCGCCAACGCGCAGGGCTTCGACGTCATCCTGACCGACGGCGTGGTGTTCGCGAGTGAGCGGGTCGACGTCACCGAGCGCGTGCTGCAACAGCTCCGCGAGCAGAACTGAGTGGCTCGCACCGTCACGGCTGAGGAGATCGCGTCGGCCCTCTCCCTGACCGTCTCCGGCGATCCGACACGGCGCGTGTCTGCGCTCGCCCCGTTCGACACGGCGACCGCCGATGACGCCACCTTTGTCGACAATGAGAAGCTCGCCACCGAACTGCCGGGCTCGTCGGCGGGCGTTGTCATTGTCCGCCCGCAGTTCGACCAGGCATGTTCGGCGACGCGGCTGTTGAGCGACAACCCACGGCTCGACTATGCGCGCCTGACGCAGTGGTTGTACCCCGCGCCCGCCGTCGTCCCGGGTGTGCACCCGAGCGCGAGCGTCGCGGACACCGCTGAGGTTCACGCGACGGCGTGCATCGGTGCGCACGCGGTGGTCGAGGCCGGTGCGCAGGTCGGCGCGGGCTGCAGCATCGGGCCGCAGTGCTTCCTTGGCACCGATGTCGTGGTCGGCGCGGACACACGCTTGCACCCGCGCGTGACGCTGTGTGATGGCGTCAGCCTCGGTCGGGCCTGCACCGTGCACAGCGGTGCCGTGATCGGTGCGGACGGGTTCGGCTTTGCGCCTGACCGCGCGGGCCATTGGCACAAGGTGCGGCAGCTCGGCAGCGTGCGCATTGGCGACAGCGTCGACATCGGCGCAAATACCACCATCGACCGTGGCGCCATCGACGACACCGTCATTGGCGACGGCGTGATTCTCGACAACCAGATTCAGATCGGCCACAACGTGGTGATAGGCGAGCACAGTGCGCTCGCCGGGTGCACGGGTGTGGCGGGCAGTACGCGCATCGGCAAGCGCGTGCAGATCGGTGGTCACAGCGCGATCCTCGGGCACCTCGACATCTGCGACGGTGTGGTTTTGCTCGGCCACTCCGTTGTCAGCGGCAGCATTGCGTCACCCGGTGTCTACTCCTCGGTCATGCCGGTCTTGCCGGTGCGGGTCTGGCGCCGTCTGGTTGCACGCTTTCGGCGACTCGATCGGCGCTGACGAAACGGCCTCGGCTGGGGTTGGTGTGGCCCGCGTCTGTCGGCACAAACGGCGGGCGGCTATACTCTTTTGGACGCACTGTCGGTCGCGCGCGCACCGACCGACCCGGTGCGGGCCACCCCGCCACAGCCTCAGCCGGATCCCCGCCGATGGAACTGACCGACATCCTCACACACCTGCCGCACCGTTACCCGTTTCTGCTGGTCGATCGGGTCGTGGACATCGACGTCGGCGTGTCGATCAAGGCGATCAAGAACGTGTCGGCGAATGAACCGCAGTTTCAGGGGCATTTTCCCGACCTTCCGATTTTCCCGGGTGTGCTCATCCTTGAAGCGCTTGCCCAGGCCTCGGCACTGTGTGCCTTCCGGGCAGCGGATGGCAGTGCCCTGGGTCAGCTCTACCTGTTCGTCGGTATCGACAACGCACGGTTCAAACGGCAGGTCGTGCCGGGCGACCAGCTGGTGTTGAACGTCGGGGTGATCAAGTCGCGCCGCGGCATCTGGCGGTTTCAGGGCGAGGCCACGGTCGATGGCGACGTCGCCGCCACTGCCGAGCTCATGATCGCCGTCCAGGACAAGCCCGCATGATTCACCCTACCGCGGTGGTGCACAACGGAGCCCAAGTCGACCCGAGTTGCGAGGTGGGCGCCTACAGCGTCATTGGCGATCGGGTATCGCTTGGACCCAACACGGTGATCGATCCGCACGTGGTGATCGAGGGCCCGACCCGCATCGGTGCGCACAATCGGATTCACGCGTTCGCGTCCGTTGGCGGCGCGCCGCAGGATCTGAAATTCGATGGCGAAGAGACCTGGCTCGAGATCGGAGACCACAACACCATCCGTGAGTACGCCACGATCAACCGCGGCACCGGTCAGGGCGGTGGCTATACCCGCCTGGGCGACCACAACCTCTTCATGGCGTACACGCACATCGCCCACGATTGCCAGGTTGGAAACCACGTGGTGTTTTCAAACGGCGCCTCGCTCGCAGGCCACGTCGTTGTCGAAGACCACGCCACCTTGGCGGGGTTTTCCCTGGTGCACCAGTTCTGTCGGGTCGGGTGCCACAGTTTCGCGGGCATGGGCTCGGCCATCAATTGCGATGTGGCGCCCTACACGCTGGTGTCGGGCAACTTTGCCAAGGCGCGTGGCATCAACCTCGTCGGTCTGCGTCGCAAGGGCTTTGCGCGGGAGACGCTGTCGGGGCTCAAGCGCGCTTACGCGTCCTTGATCCGCCGGCACGGCGACCGTCAACAGGCGCTGCAGGACATCGACGAGCTGGTGCGGGCACACCCGGAGGTGGCGCATTTTGCCCAGTTCGTTGCCTCGAGTACGCGCGGCGTTGTGCGTCACAACACGCGCAAGGCACCGTCAGAGGCCTGAGCCGGTCTCGCCTCCGCGCGCCGGTGTGGCGAGCTGCTCGATAAGCTGACCGACCCGCGCTGACGCACCGGGTGCGCCCATGCGCGCACTGACGTCTGCAAGGTCGCGCCGCACCGTGTCGGCGTGCGTCGGGTCATCCAGCAAACGCGTCAGTTCAGCGCACACCGCATCCGGGGTCGCTTCGTTCTGGATGAGCTCGGTGACGATGCCGCGCTCGGCGACGATGTTCACGAGACCGATGTGGGGTATGCGCACCAGGCGCGAGAGAATCGCGTAGTTGACCGCTTGTACCTTGTAGAGAATCACCATCGGCACCCCGAGCAGGGCGACCTCGAGGGTTGCGGTGCCCGAGGCCACAGCCACGGCGTCGCACGCGGTGATCGCCACGTGCGTGTTGCGTCTGACGACCTGCAGCGGCAGCTCGGCAAGTGCGGGGTGGGCATCGAGCAAGGCGTCGTCAAGCGCGTCAGCGAGGGGCAGGACGAATCGCAGTGTCGGATCGCGCTGCAACAGCAACCGAGCGGCCTCGATCAACACCGGCAACAGGCGATTGAGTTCGCCGCGTCGGCTGCCGGGCAACAGGCCGATCACCCGGGCGTCGTGAGGGAGATCGAGTGTGAAGCGGCAGTCAGCGCGCTCGAGGTCGCGGGGCACCTCATCCATGAGCGGGTGACCCACATAGCTCACGGGGATGTGCTCGGCTTCGTAGTACTTGGTCTCGAACGGGAACAGCACAGCCATGTGTGACACCAGGCGGCCGATCCGCTTGATGCGGCCGGCTCGCCACGCCCAGATCTGCGGGCTGATGTAATACAACACCGGAATGTTCAGTGAGACCGCGGTCTCGGCCAGCTTGAGGTTGAAATCCGGGTAGTCGACCAGCATCAGGAGGTCCGGTTTCTCCTCTGCCAGAAGCGACCTCAGCAGGCGCAGCTTGCGCTTGAATTCCGGGTAGCGTGCGAGCACCTCGACGATGCCGATCACCGCGAGTTCACGGTTGTCGACATCCAGGCGCATCCCGAGCTCTTGCAAGCCCAGCCCACCCATGCCGAAGCACTGTGGGTGCACGCCGCGCGCCTGCAGTGTCTTCAGGGCGTTGGCGGCATGCAGATCGCTGCTGGCTTCGCCCGCGCTGATCATCAGTTTGAAGCTCAAGGCGTGATCTCGTGACCGCCACGCAGGTAGCGGCGCGGCACCCTGGCGCTGATGCCTGCAAGAATGTCGTGCGCGATGGTGTCGGCGTGCTCGGCGACATCACAGACCGTCAAGGCGTCGCCCATCAGCGTGACGGTCTCGCCGTTGGCCGCCTCGTCTTCGCCGACGTTGACCATGATCTGGTCCATGCAAACGCGCCCGACCACAGGGTAGCGCTTGCCCCGAATCAGGACCTCGCCGCGGTTCGACAGCCGCCGCGGGTAGCCATCGGCGTACCCCACGGGAACGGTCACCACGCGGGTGTCGGTTTCGCTCTGCCAGGTGCACCCGTAGCTGACCGGGTGGTCGGGTTTGACCACCTTGGTGAACACCACGCGAGATTCCCACCGCATCGCGGCGTGCAAGCGCACGCAGTCAGCCAGGTGGGGGGCGGGCAGGGCGCCGAACAGGGCCTGGCCGCAGCGCACCATGTCGAGGTGGGCGTCGGGCAGCGCCAGCGTGGCAGCCGAGTTGGCGATGTGTCGGAGCGGCTGATAACCAAGGGTGTCACTCAGTGCTGCAACGCAGTCGTTGAAACGGGCAAGTTGGAGGTGTGTGTAGCTGAGGTCGGCGTCGTCGGCATTGGCAAAGTGGGAAAACACCCCGGCGATGTCGCAGTGCTGCGCCCGTTTTGCCGCTGCAAAGAGCGCTTCGGCGTTGTAGTAGTGGGTCCCGATTCGCTCCATGCCGGTGTCGATTTTCAGGTGTACCGTCGCACGGACACCGAGCTCGCCCGCAACCCGGTCGATGTGCATCAGTTTCGCCACCGATGACGCCGCCAGTTGGATGTCGTGCGCAAGAAAATCTGCCACCTGCTCGAGCACCACACCGCCGAACACCAGCATCGGCGTCCGGATGCCGAGCGCGCGAATCAGCAGGGCTTCTTCGAGATAGGCGACGCCGAAGTAAGCTACACCCGTGCTGGCCAGGTGGCGTGCGACCACGCCGATGCCGTGGCCGTACGCGTTGGCTTTGAGCACCGCCATGGACGGTTGACCGGCGTGGCGGGAGAGGCTGTCGTAGTTGGCGGTGATCGCGTCGAGATCGACATCAAGGCGGGTGGGCCTCGCCGTGCTGGCGGGGACAGTGTAAGCGCTGAGGAGGTCGGTCACGGGCGGGTTCTCGGGCATCTATACTCAGTGACGTGCTCAGCGAGCGAACAAGCGCGCTCATCGAGCAACACTGACAGCTGGCCTGCAAGTATTGCATCGAGTCGATCGGGTCACAAAACACCTTGGCCAATTTCAACACACATTTTTCCGCCTCGGCGGTGCAGAGCGGTGTGCTCGTGTGCGGTCTGCTCGCCCTCGGTCACGTCGAGCCGCAAGAGGCGGCCCTCGGGTTCGTGTTGGGCACCGCCGCCGGGCTCGCGCCGGACCTCGATGCGGAGCGCAGCACGCCGGTGTCGGTTGCCTTCAGCGTGCTGGCGTTGCTGCTGGCTTTCGCCGCCGTGTTCGCGGTGGCCAGCCGTCTGTCGATTGCCGAGAGCGTGGTGCTTTGGGTGGTGATCTACGCGGCCGTGCGCCTGGTGCTCGCGCACCTCTTTGCCGCCATCACGACCCACCGGGGCATGTACCACTCGCTGCCTGCAGCGCTCCTCGCCGGCGTGCTGGTGGCGAATGCGCTGCACAGCCTGTTTGGTCAGACGGCGTTTATCAGCACCCTGCACGGCCTCGTCGTGACACTCGCCTACCTGCAACACCTGGTGCTCGACGAGCTGGTCAGCGTCAACCTCACGGGACGCCGGGTCAAGCGCTCGTTTGGCACGGCCCTGAAACTGTTCGATCGACGCAACCTCTTCACGACCGCACTGACCTGGGGCCTGCTGGCCCTGGCGCTCGCGGTGGTCCCGGATCCCGGTCCGCTGCGCGACCTGTTCGTTGAGCAGAACCTGTTGGCCAACCTGCGGGCGATCGGCCTGCCGAACGGCGTCTGGTTCGAAACCCTCGTGAACCGGCCCAACTAGTCGGCGCCGCCGTCGATGGGCTGACACGGGAAGAAGACCGGCGCCGGCACCCGCTCGAGAATCCGTGCTTGGCACCACCCGAGCAGAGCCTGTTCGCGGTCTTCGGCTATCGACACCATACCGTCCCGTCGGCTCATCGGCCCGGCGAAGAAGGGTTCGTCGGGGTAGAGCCGGGTAACGGTTTTCATGAAATCCACGGGCAGCCTGAACCCGCCGAGGCTGACCGAATGAACCGCTTCGATCGGCACGCAATCGAATACCCGATCAAAGAAGTCGCGGTAGAGCGCACGGTAGTCGTCTGACCACACGACCGGGTCGAATCGCAGTCCGATTTGCCATCCGGCCTCTGCCAGCGTCGCGATCGCCGACAAGCGCTTTTGCAAGGGCGGTGCCTTGTGCTCCAGCGCGCGTGCCACCGGGTCCGGTGCCAGACTGAATGCGACGACGATGTTGGCGTGCGCCGACCGCCGCAGCAGGGGCCGAATCTGCGTGCTCTTGGTGCGCAGCTCGAGATTGCACTCGGGGCGCACGCCGAACCAATCCAGTACGGCGTCGGCAAAGCCGCTCCAGGGATCGAGTGCGAGTGAGTCACAGTCGTAGCCCGAGAAATACCAGCCCGGCGCGCTGAGCGCGTCCTGCCGCGTGCCAATGGCGTCGAAGAAATCCTCGTAGTTGACAAACAACACGTAGTTCGCACTGCGGAACATGCCCTGGAGAAAACAGTAGCGGCAGTCGTAGACACAGTTCAGCAGGTGGCTGAAGTAGTAGTTGTGCTCACCGCCGATGCTGTAGTCGGGCGGCGCGGGCAACACCCAGTTGTCGTGTTTGCGCGCCAGGATAAGGGCAGGCTGCTGCTTCTGCAGACGGAAGTTCTGGCGTTTCCGATTGAACAACTCACCGTAGCGTTCGATCGTGTGCACGCTGGCGCGGGGCAGCCGGGCCAGGACCTCGCGCGTGCGCGGGTGGTCCCGGACCGCGGCTTCGACGTAGACGGTTTCAATCATCCGTAGTGCACCGGCACCGCGTCGAGTTCGGTTCGCAGCGCCGAGATGAGCCCGCGTGCACCGTTCGGGCAGCCGGTGTCTGGTGCGGGCCAGCGGCCGTGCAGTGCGTGGTAGCGCACACACAAGGCCAGGATCTGCAGCCGCTGGCTGTGGGTGGCGTGCGCACCGCCGAGCAGGGTGTCGGCCAGGTCAACCGGGGGCGACGGCGGGACCGCCTCGGTGAGCCGGTGGAACGCCGGCGTGGCGTCGAGCAGCGCGCGGGTGCGCGTACTCGGGGCCAGGTCTGGAGGGGTGGCCAGCAGCACGAGCAATTCGGCGGTGTGGAGGCGCACGAGGGCGTTGTAGGCCGTGAGCGTCGCGTCCCCCACATCGAGCGTGGTGCGCGGCAACCGGGTCTGAAAATGGATCGGTGGATAGCGCGATTCACGGGCACCGCGCAGGCGATCAACCACCTGCAGCGCGCCGCGCTGCGTCCGGTCGCGCGGCAGCGTGAGCAACCACACCCACACCGCCGATCGCAGGGTGGCGTCGTTTTCAACAGCCTCGCGCGCGTGTGCGATCAGTGCCGCCGGGTCCGACGCGTCGAGGCAGCGCCAGTGTTGTGTGTCTCGCAGTTCGGCGGCAAGCGGTGTGCCCAGCAAGATCAACACGGCGGCGGCCCCGCAGACAGCGCAACGCGCCGGCGCAGCGCAGCGTCGAGTTCGGTGGTGTTGCCCCGTTTGCGCGCACCGTCGCCGTAGACCTGCAGTTTGGCGTCCAGGGTGTTCAGCGCGGCTGCCCGATCGGCGGCGGAGAGGGGCGTGCGCTCGAGCAGGTTCAGCAGGGCGAGGATGCGGAATCGGTCCATGGCTTCGTAGCGGCGAGACAGCTGGTCTGCGTGTCCCCCGGATTTGATGACGAGCTTTTCGTCGACGTAGAGCACGGGTTCCCGGCTGCAGAGCCGCAACCAGTAGTCGTAATCCTCACAGGCCGGCAGGGTCTCGTCAAAGGGGCCGATGTCGTCGAACACGGACCGGTGGATCAACGCGGCCGAGGGTGATATCGCACAGAGGGGCAGGCAGTGGCGAAAGATGTGGCCGCCGTGTTTGGCGTGTCGGCGTTTCGGGTTCACGCGCACGCCGTTTCGGATCCAGATCTCGTCGGTGTGGCAGAGTCGATGGCCGGGCGCAGCCTGCAGGGCAGCGAGTTGCACCGCCAGCTTCCCCGGCTGCCACGCGTCGTCCGAATCGAGCAGCGCGACCCAGTCACCGGTCGCGTGGGCAATACCGCGGTTGCGCGCAGCACTGACACCACGGTTGTCCTGCTGGACGGTGGTGACCTCAGGTCGGTGCGCGCGCAGCCAGTTCGCGGTGCCGTCGTCTGAGCCGTCGTCGACGACGATCGTCTCGTGCGGTGGATGGGTCTGGACGATGACCGAGTCGAGTGCGGTCTCGAGGGTGTGGCGGCGGTTGTGGGTCGGCACGATCACCGACACGCGGGCTGTCACAGTGCCGTCCCTGAACAGTTCAACGCGTCCTTCAGCGCGGCTGACAGGGTCTCGCGCACCGCGACGGTTTTGCCGAAACGGCGTGTTGCCGTACGCGCGATACCCGCGGCACGCGCACTCAGGGGCAGCACGGTGGCCACCGCGAATAGGCCGCTGGTCGCCTCCCGTACCTGGCCGAGGTAGACCGGTGCATAACCGGCGCGGGCCCAGAACCGACACACGCCCGGGTCGCCAGCGAAACTGGTGCCGAGTGCGTCGATGCCCCGTTGCTGTGCCTCGGCGGCAAGCCAGTCCAGCAGCGCGCGCCCCCGACCGCGGCGCTGGTGATCGGGGTGCACAGCGATGCGCACCACGCGCCACCACCGCTGGCTCAGGGCCTCGTCGAGACCGCAGTGCCAGGCGAGCACTTGCGGCAGCAGGTGGCCTCGTGGGCGACGGGTGCCGGCGCAAATGGCGTCGCGCAAGGCCGGGTCGTTGAACCCGCCCTCCTCGGCAACCAGGGCGGCCGCGATCGGTTGCGACGGGTCGCCGACAACCACCGTGTGCAGGTTCGGTCCGTCGAGCAGGTGGCGCAAATCGAGTGGCCGCGTGCGGTAGTGCGCGTCGGCCAGCAGCGCGTAGACCGCGCGCAACGCCGTCTCGTCGGCGGCGAGGCGGTCTCTGTCAATCCGGCACGGCGTCGGCGTGCCGGTCGGGGGCGCGGCTTCGGCGTCCAGCGCCAGCAACGCGTGGGTGCACTGCTCAAGCGGGTCGTGCTCAGACCAGCGCATCGGGACCGAGAGCGTCAGTGCGAGGTGCCGGTGCGGTTGATCGGCCAACAACTGGCGGAAGCGCAGGGCAAAACCGCGCCCGGTGCCCTCGTAGCCGTGCACCGTGCCGGCAAACACAACCCGCTGCCAGGCGCGCAACACATGGGCGCTCAAGTTGAGGTGCAGGCCCCCGGCCTCGTCGACCAGCAGCACGCCCTCGCCGTGCGCCGGCAGCGCATCCGGTGCGGAAAACGGCAGGGCCTCGGGTGTCCAGCGCGACGGCCACGCGGCCTCGGCGTGGTGGTACAACACCGCGGCGGCGCGGCGGCTTGGCGCGGTGACCACAACCCGCTCACCGCGCGCGGCGAGCTGCGCTGCGAGCAGGCCGAGGGTGGCGGATTTGCCGCGCCCGCGGTCGGCCGTGAGCACCGCAGCCAACGCGCCGGCCGGCGTCAGCGCGTCCGCCAGGGTCTCCACGGTGCGACGCTGGGCCTCGGAGGCGGTCGGTGACAGCGGCCGGTGCGGCGGGGCCGGTTGCGACCCGGTCTGGCGCGACCCGGTCTCGCGAGCCTCGATCTTGCGAGACCCGGACCGACCCCAGGGGGGGGCGGCAGCGAGGGCCTCTTCCGTGAGCAGGGTACAAGGCAGGTTCGGCAGCAGCCGCGCGAGGCGGGCGAGGTAGCGAGAGCGCGTCAGCGTGGTTCCGTGCGGCGCAACACGGGCGTTCACTGCGTCATCGCTGTGCGGCCAGTGCGCCAGCGGCGGGCAGAGCAGCACCGCGACGCCACCGGCGCGCACGGTGCCGACCGCGGCGCCGAAGGCATTCGGGTCGAACCCGTGGTGCGCGTCCACCACCAGCGCGTCGCACTCCGAGCCAAGCCAGCGGCGGGCGCCGGCGAGCGAAAGGGTCTCGAACCCCGCCGGCCCGCCGTCGCCCAACCACCGCCTGTGGATGGCGTTGTGCAGCCAGCGCGCCGCCGTCACCCGGACCGTGGCGGGGTCGCCGGTGACAACGCACAACGCACGGTGGCCTCGAGAGCGCAGCGTGTCTGCCGATGGTACGTCTGGTGTGGCGACGGTCACGTCAACTGCAGCTCACGCGGGCCGCGGTTGGCAGGCCACGCCTGCGCACCCGGACGGTGCGGAACGCGAGTGGCGGTCCTGACGCGGAGACACTAGGCTCCTGGTGAGGGCTGCACATTCGGTGGCAATCATCCCCGCCGTGGGTGAATGGTCGGTCCGATTGGCTGGCATGGAACACACTGTGAAGCTCCTCAGACACCGCCTACGCATCAGCCGTGTGTTACTCGGCATCGCCACCCTGGTCCTGGGTATGGTGCTGGTGCCGCTTCCCGTGCCGCTGGGCTGGCTGTTTTTGCTGCTGGGCATGGCCCTGATCACCAACGAAGTGATTTGGCTGAGGCGTGTGGTCGCCTGGTTCCGATTCAAGCTGCCGTGGGCTGACCGCCTGTTGCGCCGATTTTATCCGCTTTCGCCGGTGCTGGTCCGCGACTTCATTGATGCGACCGACCCCGGCGCGCCCGGGCGTTCGGACTGATTCGCCGCACGCACCTGGCCGATCACTCGGACTGGGGCGTGGTGCTCGCCGGCGCCGGCTCGGACAACGCCTGCATGAATGCCACGAGTTGTTCGATCTCGCGCGCGTCCAGCGACAGGGCCTGCAACTCGTGGGCACCGACCGCAGCGCGGTCGGGCGGTGTGTTGTAGTGCGAAACCACGTCCGTGAGCGTTGCGGCAGAGCCATCGTGGAAGTACGGGGCCGTGTTGGCAACGCCGCGCAGGCCGGGTGTCTTGAAGGCCCCCTCGAGCGGAATGTGGTGCCCGCTGTTCAGAAACCGCAAGGCCGTGCAGGCCTCGGGCGTGGCGTCACTGTAGGGGCCCAGGCAATTGAACTCGTCAAGTAACACCGCCTGCAGGCCGAAGGCTCGGCCGTAGTCGAGAATCTCGCCGTCGAAGTTGCCGGTGCCGATGTTGTGGAATCCCCCGTTCGACAGGGTGGGACCGTTGTGGCATTGCAGGCACTGCGTGCGCTCGGCGTCCATGAACAGCCGCGCGCCGGCCTTCGCGTCGTCGCCCAGCACGGCGCTTTGGCCGTCGCCGGACTCGAGCTGACGCACGTAGGCGTCGAAGCGGGTGTCTTCGGGGCGCAGCGTGCGTTCCCAGGCCGCGATCGCCTTGCCGACATTGGCGAAACTCCGGTTGATGCGCTGTTGGTCCCGGACCGGGAGGCGGTACCAGGCGTCGCGGCGACCCGCGTCCGCGAGTGGACCGGCTGCGCTGACCGGCAGGCTGTCGAGGTCGGGGAGGGGCCCGAACAGGGCCCGGTACTGGCTTGACAAATCAGGGTCCGCCGCGAGTGTGCGCAGCACCGAGACCCGGTCGCTGCCCATCTCGCTTACGGCCTCGAACGGGATCAAGGCCTGCGCCCAGAGCGAATCCCGCCGACCGTCCCAGTAGAACCAGCGGTTCCAGGCCGTTCCAGTGATGGTGGGGGTGTTGCGGTTGCCGGTGCCGAGGCCGATGGCGCGCGGCACGCCGTCGGTGAAATCGCGCTCCGGCACGTGGCAGGTTGCGCAGGACACCGCGCCGTTGCCACTGAACCGCGGGTCGAAGAACAGGGCCTTGCCGAGGGCCGCGGCCGCCGGGTCGTCCGCGACGCGGTTGCCGGGTGAGGCCGGCACCTCGCCGAGCCGGTCGAGCGACAGGCTGCGCATCACGCGCCGCTCTCGCTCCGTCCAGGTCCACGTGCTCTCGGCGGCGACTGCCCCCGCGCAGAGGATCAGGACGGCCGCCAGCGCGCGCTCAGAAATCGATCTCAAACTGGAGTTCGGCGATGTCACGCAGGCCACCGTATTCGATGCCGATGCGCAGCGTCCACTCGCCTGCCATGTTGAACCTGACACCCTCGATGCGGTGTGTGCCGTCACCAAGGTAGGCCGTGATCTGCGGTTGCGTGGGCAAGCCATGGCCGTGCCCCGCCATGCCGCCGCCGACGGCGAGGGCAACCGGGTACACCGGGTCACCGGCGCGGTCGGTGACCCGCACGAGCCAGCTGTGGAGCGTGCCGATCTCGGGCGGCGACCGCTCGGGTCGCAGGCTCACGTCGAAATGCGCACGCAACGACTGCGCCTCCAGGGCGTAGGCGTCCTCGCTGGCGTCCGGCGTGTCGGCGAGTACACTGGCGCCTGGCAGGGCCAGTGCCAACAGGACCAGACCGCAGAGCAGGCAATGGGACAGGGAGTGACGCATGACACAGGTGTGGAAACCGGAGGTGTGGACGTGAGGGTGCAGGATGTGTGCCCCGCGGTGGTAGGGCCAGAGCGTGGCGAGTGCGCCGGTGTCAGCTGAACGCGGCCCGAGCGCATGCCTGATCGGGGCCGGTCGCGCGGGGGGTTCGCTTGCGCTTGCGTGGCACGCCGCCGGCCAATTGCGCTTCGCTGGCGTGGTGACCCGCTCAGGTGCGTCAGCTGTCGCAGAACAGCTTGATTGCCCCGCGTACCGCGACCTCGCGGCGCTCCGGCCGGTGGACGTGTGGGTCATTGCCACACCCGATGACAGTCTCCCGTCGGTCGCGTCGGCACTGGCCCGCACGGGTGTTGCGCGCGCACCCGCCACGGCCTTTCACCTCTCCGGTGCGGCCACAAGTGACGTCCTGGCGCCGCTTGCCGCACAGGGTGTGGCGGTCGCGAGTGCCCACCCGGTTCGGAGCTTTCCGCGTCTGGAGACGGTCTTGAGCTTCGAGGGTACCCACTGTGCGCTCGAGGGCGAGACCGCGGCGGTCACGGTGGCCGGCGGCTTGTTCACAGCGCTCGGTGGCCGGTGTTTTGATCTCCATGCGGACGGAAAGGCGGCCTACCACGGTGCTGCCGTGCTCGCGAACAACGGCCTGGTGGGCCTCGCGGACGCAGCACTGACAGCCTGGCAGACAGCCGGTGTGCCCTCGGAGCTCGCGACCGGGTTGTTCTCGGACCTGGCCACGGCCGCGATTGACAACCTCGTGGCCGGCGGCCCCCGTGCCGCCCTGTCGGGTCCGCTCGTTCGGGGGGACACGGGTGTGGTCTCTCGTCACTGTGAAGAGCTCGACGCTCGGGATCCGCTCGCCGCCGAGATCTACCGCGCGCTCAGCCGGCGCTTGCTGCAGCTCGCATCGGACCGGCTCGACGCCGACACCCGTGACGCGCTTAAACGGGTGCTCGAATCGCGTTGAAACGCGTTGGCATACGCCGTGCCGCTGGGCAACAATGCGCGCTGAACCCGCGGCACCGCGAGAAGGCATGAGCGCTCAATCGGAAACCAGACCCGTCACAGTGGCGACCCTGCAGAAAATGAAAGGCGAGGGCACCCCGTTTTCGTGCCTGACGGCCTACGACGCGGCCTTCGCCGGCGTCCTCGACCGTGCCGGTGTCGACGTCGTGCTGGTGGGCGATTCCCTCGGCATGGTGGTTCAGGGGGTCGAGACGACCATCCCGGTCACGATGGAACACATGATCTACCACAGCCAACTCGTGGCCCGGGGCATGCGCCGGCCGATGTTGATGGTCGACATGCCCTTCATGAGTTACGCGACCCCCGAGGCCTGTCTCGCAAACGCAGCTCGGCTCATGAAAGAAGGCGGAGCGCACGTCGTCAAGCTCGAATGGGGCGAGCTGCAGCTCGACATGGTGCGTCGCCTCAGCGAGTGCGGCATCCCGGTGTGCGCGCACCTCGGGTTGACACCGCAGGCCGTGCACAAGATCGGCGGCTACCGCGTGCAGGGGCGCGACGACGACACCGCGCGCAAGCTGCGGGAGGACGCGCTGGCGCTGGAACAAGCCGGCGCGGACATCCTGTTGCTTGAATGCGTGCCGATGGCGCTCGCGGCCGAGATCACCGCGGCGTCAGGCGTGCCGGTGATCGGCATCGGTGCTGGGCCGGACTGTGACGGTCAGATCCTCGTGCTCTACGACATTCTCGACATTGCACCGGGCAAGCGTACGCGCTTCTCGAAGAACTACATGGCCGAGGCCGGGTTTATCGAAGGGGCGGTGTCGGCCTATGTGCAGCAGGTGTCCGACCGGCGGTTCCCGACCGACGAATTCGCATTCGAGTAGCGGGACATGCACGTTTTGACGTCCATCGATGACCTGCGCGCGCTGCGCCACGCGTGGCGTGCGGAGGGGCAGACGGTCGGTTTCGTGCCGACCATGGGCAACTTGCACGACGGCCACCTATCGCTGCTCGACCTCGCGCGCTCGCGCTGCGACCGCACGCTCTGCAGCATCTACGTCAACCCGCTGCAATTCGATCGGGCGGGCGACCTCGACCGCTACCCGCGCACGCTCGAGGAGGACCTCGACAGCCTGCAGTCGCTCGGCGCCGACGCGGTGTTCGTGCCGGACGACGCGATGATCTACCCGCGCGGCATGGCCCACGCGACCACCGTCGACGTGCCGGGCATCACCGACATCCTCGAGGGGGCCCACCGGCGTGGCCACTTCGTCGGCGTGGCCACGGTGGTCTGCAAACTGTTCAACCTGGTTCAGCCCGACGTCGCGGTGTTCGGAGAGAAGGATTTCCAACAGCTGCTCGTGGTCAAGCGCATGGCGGCGGACCTCAACCTGCCGGTCGACGTGGTCGGTGCGCCCACGGCGCGCGACGCCCACGGCCTGGCGCTGAGCTCGCGCAACGGCTACCTCACCGACGCCGAGCGCGGGCTGGCAGCGCAGCTCTACCGTGAAATGCACGCCTGTGCGCGTGCCTTGCTCTCCGGCGAGAGCGATGTTTCGGGCCTGGAGCGCAGGCACACGCGCGCCCTGGCCGACGCCGGATTCAAACCCGACTACTTCACCGTGCGCAGCACCCTCGACCTCGAGTCGCCCCACGCCGACGAGCGACCGCTCGACTGGGTGATCCTGGTTGCCGCTCAACTTGGCAAAGCGCGCCTCATCGACAACCTGCGGGTATCCGCCGCACAAAACCCAGGTGACCCACCATGACACACCGTATCGCCGTGATCGCAGGTGACGGGATTGGCCTGGAGGTCATGCCCGAAGGTCTCAAGGCGCTTGATGCGGCGGCGAAGCGCTTCGGCATCGACCTGCAATACGAACACTTTGACTGGAACTGCGAACGCTACCACCGCGAGGGTGCGATGATGCCGGCCGACGGCCTCGAAACGCTGGCCGACTTCGACGCGATCTACCTCGGTGCGGTGGGCTACCCGGGGGTGCCTGACCACGTGTCGCTCTGGGGTCTCCTGATTCCGATTCGGCGGCAGTTCGACCAGTTCGTCAACCTTCGACCCGTGCGGCTGTTCGATGGCCTGCCGTGCCCGCTGGCGAACCGCAAGCCTGGCGACATCGACTTCTACGTTGTGCGCGAGAACGTCGAGGGGGAATACTCCAACGTCGGTGGTCGGATGTACACCGGTACCGAGCACGAGGTGGCATTCCAGCAGGCGAACTTCTCGCGCCGTGGCTGTGACCGTGTCATGCGCTACGCCTTCGAACTCGCGCAGTCACACAACGCCAAGCGTGTCACGTCGGCCACCAAATCCAATGGCATCATCCACACCATGCCGTTCTGGGACGAGCGGTTCGACGCAATCGCGAGCGAGTATCCGGAGTTCGAGACGGACGCCTTCCACATCGACATCCTGTGTGCGCATTTCGTCAACCGCCCGGATCACTTCGATGTCGTCGTTGCGTCAAACCTGTTCGGTGACATCCTCTCGGACCTCGGGCCGGGTGTGACCGGCACCATCGCGATCGCGCCCAGCGCCAACCTCAACCCGACGCGGGCTTACCCGTCGATGTTCGAGCCCGTGCACGGCTCGGCTCCCGATATCGCAGGGCAGGGCATTGCCAACCCCGTCGGCATGATCTGGTCGGGTGCGATGATGCTCGACCACCTCGGTCACCGCGACGCCCACGACGCCATGTTGCAAGCGATCGAGCGGGTGTTGGCCGCTGGCACCGCGATGACGCCGGACATGGGAGGCCGTGCAACGACGACCGAGCTCGGCGAGGCGATTGCCGAGGCGATTGCCTGACCACAAACCGGCTTCAGTGCTGCCGCCGGTCCTGCGCCGGCGTGCGGCCGACGTGTTGACGGTAGTGCGAGGTCATGTGTGACTGACTCGCGTAGCCCACGGCGATTGCGACATCGGCGAGAGGCAGGTGCGTATGGCGCACCAGCGATTGCGCCCGCATCACGCGCCGTTGGCGCACCGCCTGACCCGGTGTCATGCCGGTCTCGCGCTTGAACATGCGCAGCAGCTCGCGTCGGCTCAGCCCCACGTGGCGTGCCATTTCGCCGACGGTCAGGCGCTCGGCGTGGGACGCCTCCAATCGGTCGAGCGCACGCTGCACCGTGGTCGAGTACCGCGGGCCGCTGTTGAGCGGCAAGGGCGCGTCGTCGCCGGGTGGCAGGTTCAAGGCCTGCAACAGCATCTGCTGTGACACCAGACTGGCAATGCGGGGCGCGTGTTCGCGCCGCAGCCATTCGATCAACAGGTCGAGCGTACTCGTGCCGCCCGAGCAACTCATGCGGTTTCCGTCGATGACCGTGCGTTGGTAGCGGGCGCGCACGGTTGGAAACCGCTGGTGGAAAGCGCTGAAGTCTTCGAAGTGCACCGTCGCCGGCCGACCCTCGAGCAGCCCAGCGTGGGCGAGCAGGAACGAGCCGTTGGATATCCCGCCAACCGGGATGTCCCGCTTGCCCTCGGCACGAAGCCACGCGGTGAGCTGCGGCAGGGCATCGCCGTCCAGTTCGTAGCCCGCCACCACGAAAACCGCATCGGTGCGCGTGCGCGCTCGCGCCACCGCACGGGTCTCCAAGGCGAGGCCGTTGCTGTCGCAGACGCTCCCGCCGGTGTCGCTGACCAGGTCCCAGGTGTAGAGCTCGCGCTCGGCAAAGCGGTTGGCGTGGCGCAGCACTTCGACCGCGCACGCGAGCCCGAACAGCGGGAACCGCGTGACCAACGCAAAGGTGATGTGCCGGGCTGTCGTCACGACGGCGCACCCGGGCCGAGTAGGCTGTACTCGCTGCCCGAAACTAACAAAAAACGCCCCAAAGCTGATATCTATCCGGAACAATACCGCAGGACACTGCACGATTGAATGCCGCTCGCGCCGGTACGCCCACAAGGACCCCGCATGACCACCACCCAACGCCGCAAGCGGAACCGCCGCCGCAACGACACGCTGGTCACCCCGTCGCGCTTGCCGCAGCTCGCCTACAGCACGGTGCGCAACCGTTTTGCACCGATCGAAGCGCTCGACGAGGAACAGCTTGAGCTGATCCACGAAGCCTCACTCGACCTGCTGGAAGAGCAGGGCATCGAAGTCCTCGGGGACGAGCCACTGCGCTTGTACCGCGAGGCCGGATGCACTGTCGAGGACGGCATCGTGCGGATCGACCGCGCTTTGGTCATGCAGCTGATGTCAACCGCGCCGTCGGCGTTCACTGTCCATGCACGCAACCCGGAGAACAACATCGACGTCGGTGGGGATGCGGTGCACTTCGGCCTGGTGTCCGGCCCACCCAATGTGCACGACTGTGTCAACGGCCGCCGCGCCGGCAACTTTGCCGACTACCAGTCACTCATCAAACTCGGTCAGTTTTTCGACGTCATCACCTTCTTTGGCAACCAGGCGATTGCGCCGACCGACCTGCCGGCCAACAGCCGTCACCTCGACACCACCTTGTGCAACCTGACGCTGGCCGACAAGGCCTTTCTGGCGACGGGCATCGGTGCAGGGCGAGCGCGGGATTCGGTCGAGATGGCCGCGATCGCGCGCGGCCTGACACTGGATGAGCTCGGCGACAGCCCATCGGTCATGACCAACATCAACGTCAACTCGCCACGCAAGCTCGACGACGCCATGGCCTACGGCCTGATGCAGATGGCGTCATTGGGGCAGGTGACGGTGGTCACGCCGTTCACGCTCATGGGCGCCATGACCCCAGCGACCATGGCGGGTGCGCTGGTGCAACAGAACGCCGAGGCCTTGCTCGGCATGGCGCTGACGCAGCTCGTCAGACCCGGAGCACCGGTGGTGTACGGCGGCTTCACGTCCAACGTGGACATGCGCTCCGGCGCGCCGGCCTTCGGTACGCCTGAGAACAGCCTTGCCAATATTGCCGGTGGCCAGCTCGCACGGCGTTACAACCTGCCGCACCGCACCAGCGCGTGCAACGCGAGCAATACCGCCGACGCGCAATCGGTCTACGAGACCCAGATGGCGCTCTGGGGTGCGGTCATGGGGCACGGCAACCTGATCTACCACTCGGCGGGCTGGCTCGAAGGCGGCCTTGTCGCGTCCTTTGAAAAACTCATCATCGACGTCGAGATGCTGCAACACATGCGCGCCATGCTGCAGCCCATCGCCATCAACCGGGATGAGATCGGCCTCGAGGCGATGGCGGAGGTGGGCCCGGGCGGCCACTTCTTCGGCACCACCCACACACTCGAGCGGTACAAGGGGGCCTTCTACGAGCCGATGCTCAGCGATTGGCAAAACCAGGAAAACTGGCAGCTCGCCGGCGCCAAAGACGCCACCCAACGCGCCACCGAACTCTGGCAGGCCGCGCTGAAGGCCTACGAGGCGCCACCGCTCGATCCCGCCCGAAAGGAGGCGTTGGAACACTACGTCGCCACGCGCAAGGAATGCCTGGGTACCGACGAACCGCTGCTCGAGGTGTTTGTCCCGTAGTCGTCGCGTTGGCTGCGGCCGCACCGCGCGCGCGCGTCAGCCAGGGTTGTCAATCACGCGCGCGCGGCCGTGTCGTCCTCGTCACTGGCGGCCTCGGCTTCCTCGATTGCAATCTCCGTTGCGATCTCGACCGCGACCGGCGACATGCGCGAGGGCACGGTGACAAACGGGCCCTGCTCGTCCGCTGTGGCGCGCTGTGTCATGCGGTAGAGGCCATAGACACTGATACTCATCATGAGCACGCCGACGAAACCGAAAAACCCGTTGGGCCCGACCTGCGCCATGATGGCCCCGACAATCACCGGGCTCGCCATCGCGCCCACACCGTTGATGAAGATCATGCCGCCGCTGGCGGCCGCCATCTGGTCATTGTCGAGGAAGTCGTTGGTGTAGGCGATCAGCAGCGAGTACAGCGGATTGGACGTGCCGCCGAGCACGAAGGCGATGATGAGCAGGCTCGTGAAGGTGTTTTCGATGTAGTAGACCGCGACGCACGCTACGGTGCACGTGGCGGTGACCGCAATGATCAGCAGGCGCCTGTCCAGACGGTCGGAGAGCCAGCCGATCGGGTACTGCAGGACCATGCCGCCGACATAGATTGCGGTGATGAAACTCGACACCTCGGCCAGGGTGAAGCCGCGCTCCGTCGCGTAGACCGCGCTCATGCCGAACAACGCTGCGAACACACCGCCGAGCGCAAACATCCCGAAGCAACCGAGCGGGGAGGCCTTGAACAATTCGATCAGGGTCATCGGTCGCGAGGTCTCGAACACGGGGGTCGCGGTGGCTGTCAGCAGGATCGGCGCGAATGACAAGGAGACGAGCACCGAAATCAGCACAAACAGCGCGTACCCGCCAGGGTCAGCGATGTTCAGCAGCACCTGGCCAAGTACGATCCCGGCCATCTGCACGATCAGGTAGAGCGAGAGCGCCTTGCCGCGCGTCTGGTTGTCTGCGGCGTCGTTCAGCCAACTCTCGGCGACCACGTAAACGCCGGACATGCAAAACCCCACCACGATGCGCAGCACCATCCAGCCGATCGGGTGCACCCAGGCCGCGTAGAGGATGAACGCGGCCGACACGAGCGAGCCGAGGGCGGCAAACACGCGCACATGGCCGACCCGCCTCAGCAGCAGCGGGGTGATCTGTGAGCCGCCGAGGAAACCGATGAAGTACCCGGACATGACATAGCCGAGCGTGCTCGGGTCCATGTCTTCGAGCGCGCCACGCACGCCGAGCAGCGTGCCCTGCAACCCGTTACCCAGCATGATCAGCAGCATGCCGAGGAGCAGCGGCCAGGTGTTACGCAGGAAAGTGGCCATGGCGGTGACCAGCGCGTTGAAGTGCGGCAAGACTAGCAGTGGACCTGCTGGCCCGCCAGCGGATTTTCAGTTGACCTTCGGTGTGGGATCGACGGCGTGTTTGGTGTGCCTCGGCACCGGCAGGGACGGCGTGTCGCACCCCATCGGCTGCGACTCGACTGCAGTCTGTGCTGCGGTGGCGCCGGGGTTGCAGTCCAGCTCGACACCGTTGTTGGGCCGGGCTCGAGCGCGTGCGCCCGCGTCCCGACGGGTCGCTGTCTCCGCTGGTACACTCGAGCCCGGTCAACCGATGGGTGTCACACCATCACCACGCCCCGTTCTGCCGTTTCCGTCCGCGAAGACCCGCCCTGGACGCTGTGGTCCGACCCGGCCTGGTCTGGTACCCCCGACGCGAGCTGGCTCGATGGCAGCACGCAACGCACCCCGGTGTCGGGCGGTCGTGGTGCGGCCTGGTTTGTCGACATCGACGGTGTGCCTGCGGTGGTCCGCCGCTACAGACGCGGCGGATTGCCGGCCCGCCTCAGCGAGCGCCACTACGTCTACACCGGCCTGACCCGATCGCGGCCCTGGCGTGAGTGGCAACTCACGCAGGCGCTGTTCGACCGGGGGCTGCCGGTGCCCCGTCCGTTGTTCGCTGGCCTGCGCCGCGCCGGGGTGTTCTACGAAGCCGCCTTGGTGACGCAACGACTCCCGGCGGCGATCAGCCTCGCCGAGGCGCTTGCCGCCGGCGAACCCGCTGTCGATTGGGGTGCGCTCGGTGCAACGGTTGCGCGTTTTCACATCGCGGGTGTGGACCACGTAGACCTCAACGCCTTCAACCTGATGTGGAGCGGCGCTGGCTGGCACCTGATCGACTTCGATCGGTGCCGTTTGGGCAAAGCGGGCGGCCGCTGGGCGCGGTCCAATTGCCGGCGACTGGCGCGCTCGTTGCGCGCACTCGACATCTACGACGATGCAGGTTGGGTGGCGTTTGACGCCGCGTACAGCGCTGCGATGCCGTCGAGGTAGCGCGGCAACACGTCAGCGACCTCGGCGACCGCTGCGCGCGCGCGCTCGCCCTGGGCCTGCGCCAGCTCGGGTTGTGCGAGCACCTCGCACACCTGAGACACCAGCGCCTGCGGTGTTGATACACAGGCAATCGCGTTGGCCTGTCGAAGCAGATCCACTTCGTCCTGGAAGTTGTGCACGGTCGGCCCGGTGGCGATCCATTTCGCGTGTACGGCGGGCTCCAGCACGTTGTGGCCGCCGGTGTCGACAAACGACCCGCCGACAAACACGGCGTCGGCGTAGTGATACCAGGCTTGCAATTCACCGAAGGTGTCGGCGAGGATCACGTCCGGTGACGCCGCCTCGGTTTCGCCCAGACTGCGCGTGGCGACGCGCAGCCCGAGCGCAGTCAGTTGTCGGCGAATGGCCACGGCGCGGCCAACGTGGCGGGGCACGATCACCAGGGTATGGCGTGTTCGCGCGGTTGCGGCCTGCCAGGCCGCGGCGATCTGCTGTTCCTCGTCCGCGTGGGTTGATGCGACGAGCCAGTACGGCACCGCACACAACCGCGGCTGCTCGGTTGTGGCCGTGGCGAGGGCCGCGTACTTGAGGCTGCCGGTGACCTGAATCCGTTTGGGTGGCACGCCGAGGGTCCGCCAGGCGGCGGCGTCACGTTCCGAGCGGGCGAGCACCCGGTGCAGGTGCTGGAGCGCGCTGGCCATCACCGGCCGCCACCACCGCGGCGCGTTGGCAGTGCGCGGACTGACACGGCCGTTGACGATCGCGAGGGTCACGCCGCGCGCGCGCGCCTGGGCGTAGAGGTTCGGCCAGATCTCGGTTTCGACGACCAGGCCCAGCGTTGGCCTCAGCGCCGCGAGGAAGCGGCCGGTCGCCGCGGCGGTGTCGATTGGCAGGTAGCTGTGCGACACCGCGTCGCCCCAGGTCTTGCGCACGGTTTCGGCGCCGGTCGGTGTCACTGTGGTGAGGTGCACGCGGTGGCCACGTTGCCGCAGCGCGTTGATCAGGGGCGCGGCCGTGTTGACTTCGCCAACCGACGCGCAATGGCACCAGATCTCGGTGGGTCCGTCTGGCAGCTGGTACGCGAGACGCTGGGGCAGCAACCGCACGTCACCGGCGGCGCGGCCCTGGTGCCAACTCAGCCCGGCCAGGGCGGGCCAGAGCAGGCGCGAGAGCACGCGGTAGCGCAGTGGCGGCGGCTGGCACGGCGTGGTCGCCGTACCCGGTGCTCGGACCATGGCGTGTGTACCTGTGATCGATCGTGGCAGGCCGCGCGGTGCCTGGGGACAAGCTTGCGGCCGCGCCGTCGGGGCGCGCATTGTCGCACACTGCCCACCCCGACCGATCCCCCGCCAGCTGCTACTTTTAGTGTGTTACCCCGCGGCGAGGCAGGTGCCGCGAGATCCCAGCGTGAGGCGTTTGCTGTCATGGCCGAGACTTCGAATTCAACTGCCCCCGCCGTGTGCTTCGTTGTGCCGTCGGGCGTGCGCAGCGGAGAGGCGCGCCAGGCCTATCTGCACCTGAGCATGGTACGGCACGCCGGTGGGCGACTGGTCGTCGCCGGCGACCCCGAGTCCTGGTTCGCGCGGCAGTGCCGCGCGTCGGAGGTGCCGGTGATTCCGATCGGTGCCGGGCTGGGGGGGCAGCGCGCGCTGCAACACCAACTCAAAACCCACCCTGTCGACGTGGTGCACGGTTTCGGCTTTGCCGGCAGCCAGGCAGCGGTGAAGCTCGGCCGCAGCCACGACAGCGCGTCGGTGGTGTCCTTGTACGACTGCGACGACCTCAAACCGGCGCGCAAAGCCACGCACGTTCTGGTGGCCGACTCGGCCTGTCTGGCGGCGGCCGAGTCCGTCGGTGTGGGATCGGATCGCGTGACCCTGCACGGCTTTGCCGTACCTGATCACAGCCGGCTCGGCGCGCACACACGCGAGACGGCGCGGACGGCCCTGCGTCTCGAGCCGGATCACGTCGCGGTCTTCGTGCCCGGGCCACTCTGCGCAGACATGGGACAGGACCTGCTGCTCTCGGCGCTCGACGCGGGCACGGACGCGCGCCTGCGCGTCGTTCTGACCGGCAGTCGCGACACGGAGTACGCGCGTGAGATGCATCTGCGTGCTGCGCAGATGACCACGACCGTGGGCGGCGTGGTCGGGCAGTTGGCCGACCCGTCCCTGTTGCTCGGATTCGACCTTTGCGCGGCGCCGGTCCGGGCCGGCCACGCCAGCCACCACGTACTGGCCTCGCTGAACGCCGGCCTGCCGGTGCTGACCCACCCGGTCGGTGCGATGGCCGACCTGATCGAGGACGGCGAGAGCGGCATGTTTGCCCTGCGGGAAACGGCCGCCGGTTGGCAACGTGTGCTCGAGCGTGCGCTCGCCGACCCCGGTGAACTCGCGCGCATGGGTGAGTGTGCCCGGCTGGGCTTTCGATCGCGGTGTGGCATGCGTGCGAGCGCACGGCGCTACCTCGCCATTCTTGAGTCGCTCGTGGTCGAGCCGGACACCGCCTGAGCCGGTTCAGTGTCCCTTGAGACTCCGGATGGTCTGGCGCACCTTGGGTAACCAGCCGGTCGCTCGATAGCGCCCCTTCGCCTTGTGGCGAATGCGGTGCAGGCCGCGCACATCGACCGCCGTGCCCTGATCGCGAATCAGTTGCCGAAACGCGGTGTCCTCGAAGGTCTTGCGCCAGTGCACGCTCGGCTGCTGGTAGAGGGCGATGCCCGGGCAGTACCCGCAGTGGCGCGCGACATCGCCGTGCACGATCTGAAACGCCCCCTTGGCCTTCGTAATCGGCGACACCGAAAACGCCTCGGTGTCGATCGTCGGTTCGGGTGTCGCACGCGGGTCGACATTGACGACCGGGTCGCTCGCGTCGAGCATCGGAGTGATGCACTCGCTCGCCGGGTAGACCAGGCGGTCCCGACGGTCGCGCAGCGCCGTTGCCAGCGACGCGAGACAGCCCTCGTGGAAGATCAGGTCGCAGTCGGCAAACCAGATCCAATCGGCCTCCGTCGCCAACGCACTGCGGTTGCGCCCGATGGCGCGGCGTTTCAGTTCAGCCTCGGGCAGGGCGTGCCAATTCCAGTGAACCTGTGAGTTGCCCCGCGTGCCGTAGTGGTTGATCAGGTCCACCGTCAGGCGGTCTGATTCGCAGAAATACAACGTGTAGGTCAGGTCGACGGTGTCTGGCGTGTGTCGGTGCACGGCGTGAAGCTGGTACGCGAGCAGGTGTGCGTAGTGCCAGCAGTGCGCGACGATCTCGAGCTTGACCGGCTGCGCGGCCGGCGTGAGCGACGCCGGGTCGGGCGGTGTTGGGCCGAACCAGCGGACCGGCAGCACGCCACCGATCAGCGGCACGACGCAGCGGTTGTACAACCAGTAGTGCAGTTCGGAAGCCATAGCGTGGTGGGGAGCCGTTGACGGTGGTAAGGGTAGAGTCTGTCGGCGTTGTCCGCAGCACTCCGCTATCATTTGACGTATGCCACGCTGTCTCCTGCGCGCGCCAGTGTATTGCCTTTTGGGCCCACCGTGATTGCCGAAACCCCGCCGCCAGAGCGGAATACCCTGACCAACCCCGGTGCGTGGCCGCTGCTGCTCGGCCTCGGCTGCGTCAGGCTGCTCGGTGCGTTGCCCGAGCGGTGGTGGCATCGGATCAGTCACACGCTGGGCGGTGTTCTCTGGCGCCTGGCCGGTTCCAGGCGCCGCGTCGTCGACACCAACCTGGCCATTGCCCTGCCAGAGATGTGCGAGCCCGCGCGTGCCGATCTGTCGCGTGTGTGTTTCGAGCGCCTCGTGCTCTCCCTCATCGAGGTGGGCAAGTTGTGGTTCGGGCCGGCATCGTTTGCGTCAGCCCGCGTCGAGCTGCGGGGGCTGGACCGTGTGCGAGAGGTCAACCGCACGCACGCCGTGTTGCTCACCGCCCCGCACTGGTTCACCGTGGAGGTGGTGGGCGTTGCAATCGCCCGGGCCGTGCCGCTCTCCGCGGTGTACGCGCGGGCCAAGAACCCCCACTTCGAGCGATTCGAGGTGGCCAAACGCATGCGGTTTCTGGTCTCGCTGATCGAACGTCAGCAGACCGTGCGCATGGTGCGGGCGCTGCGTGGCAAGCAGATCATCTGGTGGTTGCCCGACCAGGCGGTCGGTGCGTCGCGTGGCGCGGTCGAGTCGCGTTTCTTCGGGCGCACGGTGTTGTCGAGTCGCGCGACCGCCTGGTTCCTGGCGCGCGAGGCCGTGAAGGTGATGCCGGTGTCGGTTGTCCGCAGCGAGTCAGGTCGGATCGTTGCGACGATCGGCGAGCCGTTGGACGATCTCGTCGGTGACGATGCCGAGGTCACGGCGCAACTCGATGCGCACTTCGAGCGTGAAATTCGGCGGCAGCCGAGCGAGTATTTCTGGATGCACCGCCGCTTCAAGCCGGTGCGCCCTGGCGGCGACGACCCTTACAAACGGAGCAACTGACATGCAATTCACGTCTTTCGATACCCGCGATGCGTTGTACCTGGCGCTGGCTGATGCGGTGTCGGCGTCGATCGAGGCGGCGGTGTCTGCCGGACGGCGCGCCAGCCTTGTCGTACCAGGTGGTAGCTCACCGGCCCCCGTGTACCGGGCCTTGGCGGTGCGGTCGCTGCCGTGGTCGGATGTCGACGTGACACTGACGGACGAACGTTGGGTGGCACCGGACGACGCGGCCAGCAACCAGCGCATGATCTCCGAGACGCTGCTGACCGAACAGGCTGCCGCTGCCCGCTTCGTGCCGCTCATGGGCGAGGAGGCTTCACCGGAGGCCGGGCTGATGCAGGCCGCAAACCGGCTGTCGGGCCTCGCACGGCCGTTTGATGTGGTCCTGCTGGGCATGGGCCTCGACGGACACACGGCATCGTTGTTTCCGGACATGCCGACGATTGACGACGGGCTGGCTGACGGAGCACCGGTGTGCCTGGCTGCACGGCCGGAATCGCAACCCGTGGCACGCATCAGCCTGTCGGCCGAAGTGCTCGGTGACGCGCGCGCCGTGTGGTTGTTGGTGACGGGTGAGGACAAACTCGCCGTGCTCGAAGCCGGTGCGCGGGCCGATCTTCCGCCGCCAGTGGTCTCGGTGCTGTCGCGCCACCCTGAACCGGTGGTCTGGTGGGCGCCCTGAGTCGGAACAGGGGCTGAGCGATTCAGGTCTCGTGTTCGAGTGCCGTGCTCGTGCGTTCGAGCTCGGCGATGCGGGCTGATTTCTCGCGCAGCAGGGTCTGGTAGTAGTGTTCCTTGCGCTCGAGGTTGAGCTTGCCGTCCGCTTGCAGGTGTGCGATCCGGGTGCGCAGGTGTTGAATTTCGAGATCGGCGACCTGCGCGGGGGAGCCGTGTTCATCGCGCTGAACCAGTTCGCCCAGGTTGCTGCGCAGGGCCACGAGCTGATGCTGCAATGGCCGCAGCTCGTCAAGCTCGGCGTCGGCGCGCCGGAGCGCTTGTTCGCGTCCATCGTGATCGCGGCGCAATTGAGCGAGGTCCGTTTCGAGCCGGTGTAGCTCGCCGCGCAGCGCCGTGTTGTCCCTGGTCAGTGCCTCGAGACGCGCTGTGGCGTCGTCGCCCTGATCGAGCGTGCCATGCAGGGGCATCGCCTCCATGCGCGCAGCGTCCCGCTCGGCGTGTGCGGTGTCGAGCAGGGCCTGCAGCGTGCCGACGTCGTCACTGAGTTGGGTGCAGCGTGATTCCAGCTCGGCGACCGTGCTCACACGCTGTTCGGCAGCTTCGATTTCGGTGCGCAAGGCAGCGTTGGCGGCACTCAGGCTTTCGCTGTGGGCGCTGTGCTCTGCAAGCTGTCTCTGCGTGTCGCTGAGGTTCGACTGCAGCGATTCGACCTCGCGGTGCAGGCTTGCAGTGTGCTCGGCGTCGGTTGCCCGCTGGCTGTTGAGCGCGCTGACCTTGTGCAGCAATTCGGCACGCTCCTGTTCGACCGCGGCCAGCCGTGTTGCACCCTGCTGCTCGAGGGCGTCCCGCAGGCGCGCGATCTCGGCGTCACGCTGTACCAGGGCTGCGTGCTGCAGCGCCGCGGCGTCATCGCCGTCGGCGGCATCAGGGCCGCTTGCAGTGCGCTCGCGCAAGCTGCTGAGCTCGGTTTCCTGTTCAGCGACCTGCGCGCGGAGGTCGACTAGCATGGATTCGAGCTGTTGGCGAGAGTAGTTGCTGTTGTCCTCCTCGGCGTCGACCGCGGCGCCGTCTTCGATGACGGCCTCCTCGACGCCGCGGTGGGCGCGCTCGAGCTCGGCGATGCGTTGGTTTTTGTGCGCGACGAGTTGGGCAAACTGCGTTCGCTCACGCTCCCAGCGCGTGTGCAGTGCCACATAGCGCTCATCGAGGTTGGCAAGCTTTTGCTTGAGGGTTTCGGTCTCTTCCGCGCTACCGGCAATCAGCACGGCATTGGAGCCTTGTTCGAGCTCGTAGGCTTGCTGATCGAGCAGATCGCGTTGCTGCGCGATTTCGTCCTGGCTGCTTTCAAGGTCGCTGCGCAAGGTTGCGATTTCGTATTGTGCGCGTTGTGTTGCGCCTCGCTCTGCCTCCGCCACGCGCTTGTTGAGTTGGGAACCGCGCCACAACCAGGCGAAAACGCACCCGATCAGAAATGCGATCACGAGACTGACAGCGATTTCGGAAAGCAGTACGGTCATGTCGGGTCCAGTGAAAGTGGTGGGTTACGCGGGTTGGCCGTCACCCGCGTTCGCCGTGCTGTCGCGCAGCGCGGTCGCGTGCGCTTTCAGCAACCGCTCCTGCTCGCGCTGCAACGTGTCGATCGTGGCGTTCTTGTGCACGACGAGGTTGGCGAACCGGATGCGATCCGACTCGCGCGCGGTCTGGCTCGCCTTGAGCTGCGCACGGACACTCGCCAGCTCGGCGCGTAACTTTTCGGTGTCCTCGGCACTGCTGGCGATCACCGTGGCGGACGGCGCAGGTGCGTTGAGACGCTCGCTCAGTCGCTGACACGCGCTGTCCAGGGCGGCGTTCTTCTCGCGCTCGGCGTCGAGCGCGTCGCGGGCATCGCCGAGCTCCATCTTCAACCGTTCTTCTTCGAGCAGATCGCGTTGGTGTTGCGACCTGCCGCGCACCCACAGGCTGACGAGCCCGGTCATCAGGCACCCCACCAGAAAGGCAATGACGAGGCTGAAACCGTAGTCCGCTGCCGTGGGGTCCATAGTCGTTCGCTCGTGTCGGGGGGTTAAGTGTATCCCAGCCGTCATCGCCGCCGCGCGACGCTTCGGCAAGAGAGGAGAATCCCCGAATACAGAGCGGTTTTCAAAGCGCGGACGTGAAGCTGTGACACAGTTCCCGTTTGCAACGCAGACACTTTGCTAAAAGTCTCTGTACTGCAACAGTTGGGTGGGTACTGTTGCTATTGATGTACACCCACCTAGGCTGACGGGCGTGTGGCGACCGATGAGACAATCAGGCACCGCAGTGGACGTACGTCTGCAGTCAGTGCAGTGCCAGATGGCTCAGATTGAACCGCGCGTGCGGCGAAACGGGTGGACAATCGCAGCGAGTGCGAAGAACACCATGGCGCCGACCACCGCGCCTCGCAGATCGATAATGATGTCGTCTAATCTGCCGCTTCTGCCCGTGAGGAACAGCTGACCCGACT